>JAKSOM010000001.1 GCA_024405585.1 Acidaminococcaceae bacterium
GGCCTGTGCCGGGATTGCCAATAAAAAAACCTTCGCAAAGTGCGAAGGTTTTTTTATTGGTTTAAACTATTTTGCCGCCGGTGTAATCCACCCCGTCATCCAGTTCGGGGTTCAGGATACCGTAGCGGTGGGCCCACAGGTATTTGTATTTTACCGCCTGGTTGTGGATGTTGTCCAGGTTGCTTTCGTCCAGTTTCTTGATGATTTTGGCGGGGATGCCGGCCACCAAGCTGAATGGGGGTACGATGGTGTTTTTGGTTACCACCGCCCCGGCCGCCACAATGCTGCCCCGGCCGATGACCGCACCGTCCAGCACGGTGCTGTGCATGCCGATGAGTACGTGGTCTTCCACGGTGCAGGCATGGAGCAGAGCGCAGTGGCCTACGGTTACGTAGTCACCCACGATGCAGGGGAAGTTGTCCGCCACATGGAGGACGCTGTTGTCCTGGATATTGGTGTATTTGCCCACACGGATGGAATTTACGTCCCCTCGGATGGTGACATTGGGCCAGACGCTGGCATAATCGTCAATTTCAACTTTGCCCAGCAGGGTGGCCGTGTTGAAGCAATAGGCCTTGGGGCTGACTTTGGGGAAATTCTTTTCAAATGGGAATAACATTTCTTTTTACCTCCTGACAAAAAGATTTTAGTAAATTTGTTACGGATTGTCAGTTGCAAGGTTATTAGCAGGGAAATGAGTCCGGTATCCGGGGGGAATGAGTTCATTTCCGCGGGGATGAGCGTTTGTTTTGTGTTTTTGGGGATTTGGTGCTGCGGAGTTTTTGCGGCACTAAATTTTTTTGTGCAGCGGGTATTGTAGAGGTATTATTATGGTATAATATACAAAAAAAGTATGGAGGAAAGTTTTATGGCTAACAGGAAAATCAAGTTTGTGACTAATATGGGTGAATTTGTGGCGGAGATGTTTGAGGACAAGGCCCCCGTTACCACCAAGAATTTTATAGATTTGGTGGAGAAGGGTTTTTATGACGGGATTATTTTCCATCGGGTCATTGACGGTTTTATGATTCAGGGCGGGGATCCCACGGGTACGGGTATGGGCGGCCCCGGTTACAGGATTAAGGATGAGTTCGGCGAGGGTTTGCGTCATGATGATGAGGGGATTTTGAGTATGGCCAATGCGGGGCCCAATACCGGCGGCAGCCAGTTTTTCATCACTTTGGATGCTACCCCTTGGCTGGACGGTCATCATGCGGTTTTCGGCAAGGTTGTTGAGGGTATGGACAGGGTGCGTCTGATTGGTGCGGTGCCCACCGATAGGATGGACAGGCCAAAGGATGCTGTGGTTATGGAGAAGGTTACGGTAGTTGAATGAGATGGTTGTTTTCCCTGCTTCTGGTGCTGCTTTGTGAGACGGGTTTTGCCGCTAGGTTGCAGGTGGTGGCTTCAATTTATCCCATGGCGGAGTTTTGCCGTGCCGTGGGGGGGGATTTGGTTGAGGTGACCCAGCTGGTGCCGGAGGGTACGGAGCCCCACGATTACGAGCCCAGTCCCCAGGATTTGCTGAAGGTGGGCAGGGCCGGAGTGCTGGTGTATAACGGGGTTGTGGACGGTTGGGCCTGTCAGGCGTTGGAGTCATTGGGGGAGCAGAAGCCCCTGGGTTTGGAGGCCGGGGCCGGGCTGATGGATTTGGCCGGGGTTTTGGATCCCCATGTGTGGGTCAGTCCCCGTTTGGCGGTGACCCAGGTGACCAGGGTTCGGGACGCATTTTGCAGGGCGGACGGCCGGCATGCGGAGGCCTATAATAAGAATTGTGCCGCTTATGTGGCCCGGTTGCAGGGTTTGGACAGGGAGTATGCTGGGTTGACCGCAGCAAGCGGGCGGAGGGCCTTTGCCACGGCCCATGCGGCTTTCGGTCATTTGGCCAGGGATTACGGTTTGACCATGCTGGCGGTGACGGGGCTCAGTCCGGAGGCGGAACCTACGCCGGCGGATTTGCAGAAGGTTATCGGTCTGGTAAAACGGTACGGGTTGCGTTATGTGTTTTTTGAGACCCTGACCAGTCCCAGGCTGGCGGAGCTGGTGGCTTTGGAGGCCGGGGTGAAGACCGGGGTGCTGGACCCCATCGAAGGGGTTGAGGCGGGCAGCAAGTGTACCTATTTGGATTTGCAGAAGAGGAATTTGGCGGCTTTGCGGCTGGAATTGCAGCAATGAAGGTTATTGCGTTAAAGGACCTGGGGTTCGATTACGGTGACGGCTGGGTCTTTCACAAGTTGAATATCGAGATTGACGAGGGGGATTTTGTGGCGGTGATCGGCGCCAATGGGGCGGGGAAATCCACCCTGCTGAAGATGCTGGCCCGTTTGGTTCCGCCTACGGAGGGGACTGTGGAGTATTACGGTCAGGACATCAGGGATTTTGATCGTTGGGATTGGATCGGTTATGTGCCCCAGAATCCCGGCAAGTCCTCTTTGGATTTTCCTGTCAGTGTGGAGGAAGTGGTGACGATGGGGCTGTTGCAGCCCCGGAGCATTTTGCACCGCACCACGGCGGCGGACCGTCAGCGGATTGATGAGGTGCTGGGTTTCTTCGGGCTGACGGAGTTGCGTAAGCGGCGGATGAAGGAGCTTTCCGGGGGCCAGCAGCAGAAGGTGTTTTTGGCCCGGGCTATGGTGAAGAAGCCCAAGATTCTGCTTTTGGATGAGCCCAGTACTGCCATGGACGGCAGGACGAAGACCGCTTTATATGATTATTTGCAGAGGATTAACAGGGAAAAGGGTGTGACGGTGGTGATGGTGAGCCACGATTTGGAGCTGGCCTCCCGTTCCGCCAAGTCCGCCCTGTGCCTTGATCACGGTGTATGTTTCTGGGGTGATGTGCAGGGGGCTTTGCAGCACCATCACCATCACGGGTATTTTTATCGTTGAGGTGAAGTTTTGGCGATGTGGGAAATGGCTTTCATGCAGAGGGCCTGGCTGGCCGGTCTGATGATGGCTCTGATTTGTCCGTTAATAGGTTCCTTTTTGGTTCTGCGCCGGCAGTCCCTGATCGGTGACGGCCTGGGGCATATTGCTTTTGCCGGTGTGGCGGCGGGGGCATTGTGGGGGTTCAGTCCGGTGCTGAGTGCGGCGGCGGCCTGTGTGGCAGGTGCCCTGGGCATTGAGCGGGTGCGCTTCCTTTTGAAGGACAAGGGGGATATGGTGCTGGCCATTTTCTTTTATGCCGGCATGGGGCTGGCAGTGATTTTGGCCAGTATGAACCGGGACGGGGGCTTCAATTTGAGCAGTATTCTTTTCGGTTCCCTGGTGATGGTGGGCCGGACGGATTTGTGGATTGTGGGGGCCTTGGGTTTGGCCGTTTTCGCTTTTGTGGTTTTGTATTACCGGCCTTTGCAGTTCATCACTTATGATGAAAACGGGGCGGCGGTGGCAGGGCTGCCGGTGGCCAGGCTGAATTTTTTGCTGGCCCTGCTGACGGCTCTGACGGTGGCCCTTTCCATGCGGATTGTGGGGCTGCTGCTGGTGAGTGCCATGATGGTCATTCCGGTGGCGGCGGCATTGCAGACCGCCCGCAGTTTTGCGGGTACGATTCTTTTGGCCATGTTTTACGGTGTTGTCAGTGTTGCTGCCGGGCTGACGGTTTCCTTTTATGCCAACCTGGCGCCGGGGGGCACCATTGTGCTGACGGCCACGGCTCTGTTTTTGCTTTCCCTTCTGTTGCATCGCAAACCGGCGGGGCACGAACATCAGTATCATGAGGAATGTGCGGAATGTTGTCAGCAGGGGCATGTGGAGGATTGCGGCCATATCCACCATGCCCATGAGGAGTATCGGCATGGGAACAGATGACAGGGTAGATTTGCATATCCATACCTGCGCCTCGGACGGGATGTGGGGCCCGGAGGAACTTGTGGCGGCGGCCCTGGATGCGGGCCTGGGGATGGTGGCGGTGACGGATCATGACAATATCGATAATGTGGCGGGCACGGAGCGGCTGGCCAAAGCGGCGGGTCTGCGTTTCCTCAGGGGGGTGGAGATTTGTTCCACCAAGCAGGGGATCCAGTTCCATATTCTCGGTTACGGCATTGATTTGGACAATAAACGGCTTTTGGAACTTTTGCATTACAACGAAAGAATTTTTTTGCAAAAGGATGTGGACGGTATCGGCCTGTTGCAGAAGGAGGGCTGGCCGGTGGATGTGGAGGAGTTCAAAAAGTACACTTACGACAGGCACAGGGGCGGTTTTCCGGCCTTGAACTATCTGATTGATTTGGGGCTTTGCAGGGATGTGGGTGATTTTTTTACCCGGATTTTTGGGGATGCCCATCATTGGGAGTATCCCACTTTTACCAGCGTGTCCAATGTGGTGGATGCGATTCACGGTGCCGGGGGGATTGCCATTTGCGCCCATGCGGCCAGCGGTTTTCACGGGCCGGGGGTGCATAACAATCTCAGGGTTCTGGCGGATGAGAAGTTGGACGGATTTGAGTGTTATCACAGCGGCCACAGTGCGGAGGGGACGGAGATTCTTTTGAACCATTGCCGGGAGCATAATCTTTATATTACAGCCGGCAGCGATTGCCACGGGGATTTTGTCAGGACAAGGCATATCGGCGTGCCCAAAGTGACGTCGGGTGAGATTCGTCTGCCGGAGGAATTGCTGCTGAAAATTTGAAAAAGTGCTTGACAAGAATGATTAGAAAGATTAGAATGTGACAAGAAATGATTAGCACGATGAGGAGAATCGCAGATGAATTTTGCAGAATCGGAATATGTGGAACTGAAAAGGGAAATAAGCAGCAACTTTGTCAAGGAAATAATCGCTTTTGCCAACAGCTGCGGGGGAACAATATATGTGGGAGTTAGTGATGACGGCACAATTGCCGGTGTATCGGACTATGATAAAATAGTGTTGCAGATTGAAAATATGGTCAGGGATTCCGTAAAGCCGGATGTGACTATGTTTTTGAAATATGACAAGATTGAGGAGAATGGTAAGCAGATAGTTGCTGTTTCCGTCGAAGAAGGAACTAACCGGCCGTATTATTTGGCAAGTAAGGGTATGCGTTCGAACGGTGTGTTTGTACGTCGCGGCACGGCAACGGAGCAGGCCACTGACGAAGCAATCCGTCAGATGATTAGGGATACCGATGGGGACAGTTACGAGCAGGAATGCTCTTTGCAGCAGGAGCTGACTTTTGATAGTGCCAAGTATGAGTTCAAGTTGAAGAATCTGCCCTTTGGCAGGCCCCAGATGCAGAGTTTGGGAATGCTTAAATCCGATGGCAGATACACCAATTTGGGATTGCTGCTTTCAGAGCAGTGTAAGCATACCGTTAAGGTCGCTTTTTTTCAGGATACGACGCAAAACATATTTCTTGACAGGGACGAATATGGCGGGTCCCTTTTTGACCAAATGATGAAAACTTATGAGTTTTTGGCAAAGCATAATCAGTTGCATTCTTCTTTCAGCGGATTGCGGCGTATTGACCAAAGGGATTATCCTGAGGTGGCTTTGCGGGAGGCGTTGTTGAATTGTTTGGTGCATCGGGATTATGCCCGCGGTTCCAGTACCCTGGTAAGTGTGTATGAAGACAGGATTGAGTTTACGAATATCGGTTCTTTGCCGTCAGGCCTGAGTATTGAGGAGGCAATGATAGGTTACTCAGAATGCCGTAATCCGAAGTTGGCTAATGTTTTTTACCGTTTGGAGTTCGTAGAGGCCTATGGTACAGGCCTGCGGAAGATAATGGGGGCCTACGAAGGCAGCAGGTTTCAGCCACGGTTTGACATTACAGAGCACATCTTTCGTTTGGTTTTGCCCAACAGGAATTATGAAGCGGAAAGGCCGGCGGGTTACGGGGTCAGTGATGTGAGTGCGGCTTATGGTACGAGGAAGGATTTTTTCTCCAGGGCGGATTTGCAGAAGCAGTTGGGAGTAAGCCAGGCCACTGCCAACCGTATCATCAGGAGACAACTTCAAGCGGGAGAATTGGAAGCGTACGGACAGGGTAAGAATACGAAATATAGGATTGTTCAAGGAAAATAGGGAGGTGAATGAAAATGAGCAAGGTTTATTTTACGGATTTCAGGACGCCTTACGGCGGACCCAGTATGCCCCAGAAACTGAAGAATTTAGTTAAGGCGGCGGGCATCGAAACCATTGATTTCAAGAACAAGTTTGTGGCTATCAAAATGCATTTCGGCGAGCCGGGGAACGTGTCTTTTCTGCGTCCCAATTACGCCCGGGCCGTGGTGGATGTGGTGAAGGAGTTGGGGGGCAAGCCATTCCTGACGGATTGCAACACCCTTTATATCGGCGGACGTAAAAATGGGTTGGACCATATTCAGAGCGCTTATGAGAACGGGTTTAATCCCCTGACCTGCGATTGTCACGTGGTGATTGCGGACGGCCTTAAGGGGACGGACGAGGAATATGTGCCGGTGAAGAACGGGGAACTGGTGAAGGAGGCGAAGATCGGCAAGGCCCTGATGGATGCGGATATCGTGATTTCCCTGACCCATTTCAAGGGGCACGAGATGGCCGGTTTCGGCGGTGCGTTGAAGAATATCGGTATGGGGGGCGGCAGCCGTGCGGGGAAGATGGAGCAGCATAATGACGGCAAACCCCAGGTCAATCCCAAGCATTGCATCGGCTGCGGCAAATGTGTGGCCATTTGCGCCCACGGGGCACCCAGTGTGAAGAACGGCAAGGCCAGCATTGATACGGAAAAATGCGTGGGCTGCGGCCGTTGCCTGGCCAATTGCCCCATGGATGCCATTCAATCCATTTATGACGCAAGTTTGGAGAATTTGAACAAGAAGATTGCAGAGTATGCCCAGGCGATTTGTCAGGACAGGCCCTGTTTCCATATCAGTTTGATTGTGGATGTTTCCCCCTGCTGCGACTGCCATGCGGAGAACGATGTGCCCTTTGTCAATGATATCGGCATGTTGGCAAGTTTTGACCCGGTGGCGTTGGACCAGGCCTGTGCGGATTTGGTGAACGGGGCTCCGGCTATGCCTGGCAGTGCCCTGGCAGAGGAATATGCGGCCCATCCGGAGAAAAAGGGGGGCCATGACCATTTCCCGGTGGTGGGACCCAACAGCGAGTGGAAATCCTGCCTGGCCCATGGTGAAAAAATCGGTTTGGGCGAAAGAAAGTACGAGTTGGTTAAGATATGAGTTATGTGGCGTTGTACCGCCGTTGGCGGCCCAGTGATTTTGATGCCCTGGTGGGGCAGGATACGGTGAAGCAGGCCCTGACCAATGCTTTGGAGGGGGGGCATATTGCCCATGCCTATCTTTTTGCCGGCCCCCGCGGTACCGGCAAAACCAGTACCGCCCGTATTTTGGCCAAGGCGCTGAATTGCGACAGGGGGCCTACGGCCCATCCCTGCGGGGAATGCCGCAACTGTCTGAGTATTGCCGAGGGCAGCAGTTTGGATGTGCTGGAGATTGATGCGGCTTCCAACAGGGGTATTGACAGCATCAAGGAGTTGCGGGACAAGATTGCGTTTGCTCCGGTGGACGGAAGATATAAGGTGTATGTAATCGACGAAGTACATATGCTTACTGCGGAGGCCAGCAATGCCTTGCTGAAGACCTTGGAGGAGCCACCGGCTAATGTGGTGTTCATCCTGGCCACCACGGATCCTCAAAAGGTTATTGCCACCATTCATTCTCGTTGCCAGCGTTTTGACTTTCATCGGGTGACGGCGGATGAGATCGTGGGGCATTTGGCTATGGTGGCCAAAAAGAGTGATATTGTGGCGGATGAACAGGCCCTGTGGCTGCTTGCGGTTCAGGCGGAAGGCGGCATGCGGGATGCCCTGAGTTTGCTGGACCAATGTGCGGTGATGAATCCAAGGGTGACGGTGGACAGCGTAAGGAATACGCTGGGCATTGTCGGCAGGGAGGCAATCAGGGAACTGGTGGGGGCCATAGGGCGGTACGACGGGGCCGGAGCCATGGAACTGGTGGAAAAGAGTTTGACCCAGGGACGGGAGCCGGGGAGGATGATGTTGGAGTTGTCCGAGTAGTTGCGGGCCCTGCTGCTTTATCATGCCGTACCTAAGTTTGAGGAAATTTATTTGGTGGACGACCAAAAATCCCTGGCTGAAAACAGCGGTTGTTTCAGCAAGGAAAGGATTATGGAAGCCACGGAGTATTTGGCGGTCAATCTGGAGCGGGTGCGTCACACCCTGCGGCCCAGGGTGTTTCTGGAACTGGCGGTTTTGCATTTGTGCCAGCAACCCAAAGAGAATCTGACAAGCGTTCCGCTTCATAGGGAGAAGACCATGGTTGCTGCCATCGGGGGGCAGGCAGAGCCGGCCAAGCAGATTGTGCAGCCCGTTCAGAAACAGCCCAAAAAAGAACCGGTCAAGGAAGAGCGGAGGGAACAGAAGCGGCCTCCGGCGGAGCCAAGGGCAGAAATTCCGGTGGAGCCCCAGGTTACGCCGGCAGAAAAACCTCAACCCAGGGCGGAAACGAAGACGGTACAACCTGCAGGATTGAATCCTGCCAAGATTTGGGATGATGTGGTGGGGTATGTGGTTGAGCAGGGCAAACGGGCCATCGGCAGTTGTGCCAAAAACGGCAAAGGTGTGGCCTTTGACGGCAAGGTGCTGACGGTGCTGGTGCAGGGCAACCAGTTTGTGGCGGAGCGTTTGGCCAAGGATGATTACCGCAGGGTTTTGGAGGAGGGCATTCTTGCCATGCAGCGTGTGCTGGTGCATTGCGAATTTGTAACGGAGTTTCAGGGTGCGGTTCCTGTCGGGGAGGAAATCCCCTTGGAGACGAGGGAATCCGCCGGTGAACCGGAAGAGCAGGAATTGCCTGAGACGGTGAAAAAAGCATTGGACGCCTTTGGTGGCGAACTGATAAAGAAATAGTGCAGGAGGAAAGAAAAAATGTTCAACGGTATGGGCGGCATGGCCAATATGGCCGGCATGATGAAAAAGGTGCAAAAGATGCAGGCGGATATGGCCAAGTTGCAGGAGGATTTGAAGAAACGCACTTTGGATGTGAGTGTGGGGGGCGGTGCGGTGTCCGTAACCGTAACCGGCAAGAAGGAATTGGCCGGCATTAAGATTGATCCCTCTGCAGTGGATCCGGAGGATGTGGAGATGTTGCAGGACTTGATTGTTTCCGCAGTCAACGAGGGTATGCGTCAAATTGACGAGCTGACGGAAAAGGAAATGGCCAAGATTACCGGGGGCATCAAGATTCCCGGTCTGTAAGATGGCGAAAATTATCAGACCGCTGGTAAATTTGCAGGAACGGCTGAGACGGCTCCCCGGCCTGGGATCCAAGAGTGCCCTGCGGATGGCCTACCATATCATCGGTATGCCTGCGGAGGAAGTGGAACGGCTGGCGGAGGCTATCCGGGTGGCCAAACGGGATGTGCACCTTTGCCGGGAATGTTTCAATTTGACGGCGGATGAATTTTGTGAAATTTGTGCGGATGGTGAGCGGGATCACAGGGTGATTTGCGTGGTGGAGCAGCCCCCGGATGTCAGCGCCATGGAGCGGAGCCGGGGTTACAACGGACTTTACCATGTGCTGCATGGTGTACTTTCCCCCTTGGACGGGGTGGGTCCTGAGCAATTGAAGATGAAGGAACTGTTTCACCGGCTGCAGGAGGAAGAGGTGGAGGAAGTGATTGTGGCCACCAATTCCGATGTGGAGGGTGAGGCCACTGCCGCCTATTTGGCCCAGCTCATCAAACCGGCAGGCATCAAGGTGAGCCGTATCGCCCAGGGGTTGCCCATGGGCGGGGATTTGGAGTATGCGGATGAAATGACCTTGGCCCAGGCCATCTCTAACCGCAGGCCCATTTGACGAAAGTGACGGAGTGAATTATGGATGGAATAGTAAATAACATTTTGGCATGGGACGGACCCGTGTTCAACAACTATTATTATGTGATAGTGGGGATAGTTGCCATATTCCTCATCTATAAGCTCATCAGCATTCCTTTCAAACTTGTACTCAATGGGGTTTTGGGCTGTGTAATGCTCATGGGGGTCAATTGGGTCGGTTCCCTTGTCAATTTTATGGTTCCCGTGAATATCATAACTGCCCTTATCGCCGGCATTCTTGGCATTCCGGGGATAGTCGGCATAGTTCTCTATTACGCCTTTTTTGTCCGCTTCTGATACTTTTGGATGCTTTGTTAGAAATTCATTGACGAAACAACTCCTCTGGAGGATTCCAGAGGAGTTGCTTTTATATACTTGAAAAAAAGGACTATTTACACTATAATGTACAAGTATGGATTTTGAGCGTCTTAGGGAAAAATGGAATAATATAAGTTTTGGTGACCGCATGGCTGCTTTGGCGGTGGTTTTTATTTTGGTTATGAGCTATTTCTATGTCCAGGAACAGGAAGCCATCAAGGCCAAACGCAGTGCGGACAATTTGAAGCGGGAAGAACGGCTCAGTGCCAAAAAGAATGTGGTGGTGCTGGGGGTGGACCAGCTGATGGAGGCGGGTGACGGTCAGCGCAGCGATACCTTGTTTATTATGATGTTCGACCCTGAAAAACGCCAATGTTCTTTGTTGAATGTGCCCAGGGATACCAGGGTGCAGATGGAGATTGAAGGCAAGCCGGATTTCCGCAAGGTCAATGATGCTTATACCCAGGGGGGCATTCGGCTCACCATGAGCACCTTGGAAGAGTTTTTGGGGTTGCGTATCGATCATTACCTGATTATCGATGTGAGCGGCTTCAAGCGGGTGGTGGATGCCATCGGCGGGGTGGATTTGTATGTGGATCGGGATATGGATTATGACGATTTCAAACAGGGACTGCACATTCACCTGAAGGCGGGACAACAGCACCTTGACGGGGAACGGGCCATGCAGTATGTGCGTTTCCGCAGGGAATATGGGGACATCGGCCGCATCCGCCGTCAGCAGCGCTTCCTTTGGGCGGTGCAGAGAAAACTGGTGAGCGGCCAGATGCTGTTCAAAATTCCCGGCTTGACCAAGGAACTTGTGAGTATGGTAAAAACCAATCTTTCCATTAGTGATATTCTGCCCATGGTAAGGACTTTGAGGGATATGGTGCAGGAAAATGCTTTCTATATGAGCTATATTCCCGGTACGGCGGAATATTTGTATGATATCGGTTACTGGACACCCCATGTTGTGGACACCCGCCGGCAGATGGCGGAATTGCAGGGGGTGCCCTTTGAGGGAAAACTTTTGGAATCCGCCAACAGGTTGGCGGAGGTTTATAATGCCAGTGTGGCCAAAGGCCGGGATTGGCAGGCGGAGCATGATGCTATGGAAGAGGAGAAATTGAGGCATCCGCAGGTGGAAAACCTGAAGGAACAGCAGAATACGGAAGCTGTTGGTAAAGCCGAGCCGGTGATAGAAAAATCAAAAGTTCAGACGGTTGAAGAAAAGCCGAAGAAGCAAAAGTCAAAAAAACATGGGAAGAAAAATAAGGTGAAGACCAAGGCCTAAAACCGGCCTATGTGGAATAGCAAAGAAAATTTTGGAGGGAAAAATGCGGGATGATATTCATATTGTTTTGGACAGTTTGAGCTGTGTTGCGGAAACGGAATTGAAGAATGACCCCAGGGTTCATGAGTTGCGGTTGCTGACCCGTCATGGGGATTTGGAGTGGTTTGACGGGGAAAAGAGTACGGCGGAGATGGTGAAGCTGATTGCCGAATCCGGAAAACTCCCTACCACCAGCCAGCCCCCTTTAGGTGAAATCGTTGACTTATATACAAAGCTTGTTACTGAAGGCAAGAAAATTATTGTTTTGAACGTGGACGGCATTTTGAGCGGCACCCATGAGACCTGCAAAATGGCGGCCCGTCAGGTTATGCGTGAGCTGAAGGGTGCGGATATTCGTGTTTATGACAGCTATACTGCTTCCTGTCCCCTTGTGGGCACCGCCATGGATTTGTTGCAGCTTATCGATGAAGGGGTTACCATGGATGAGGCCTGCGCCTGGTTGGAGGATGCCATCGGCAGATTGAGTTCCTACTTTACGGTTGATACTCTGGAATACCTGCAAAAAGGCGGACGCATCGGCAAGATGGCGGGGCTTTTGGGCAGCATTTTTGGGATTAGGCCCCTTACCCATCTGGGTGAGGACACCAAGGGCCAGCTGATACCCGTGGACAAGGTGCGTACCCGCAAAAAGGCCCTGGCAAGAATCATGGAACTGGCGGTGCAGGATGCGCCTTTTGAAAGGATATATATTGCCAACTGCGAATGCGAGAATGATGCCGCCATGGTAGAATCGGCACTGAAGCAGCAGTTCCCGGGCGTACCCCTGCTCAGCACCAGCGTGGGTACGGTTTTGGCGGCCCATTTGGGGCCGGGGGCATTCGGAATATTCGTAAGGAAAGCAAAGTAGGAGGAAAGAGTGGCTAAACAGATAATAGGCGGCAAGGAATTCAGGACGATGCTTCTGGGTGCCTACCACAGTTTTGAAAAGAATTTTGAAACCATCAACAATTTGAATGTTTTTCCCGTTCCCGATGGGGATACGGGCACCAATATGCTGCATACTATGACCAGCGTGGCCAAGGCCCTCTCCGCCATGAAGGACAGCGACAGTGTGGGTGAAATGGGTGCGCAAATGTCCAGGGCGGCCATCATGGGCGCCAGGGGCAACAGCGGCGTCATTCTTTCCCAGTTGCTACGGGGCATCGGCAAAGGTGTGGCGGGCAAAAAGACCGTGGACAACATGGGCATCGGCAAGGCCTTTCAATATGGCATTCTCTATGCCTACCGTTCTGTGGCCAATCCGGTGAACGGCACCATTCTCAGTGTGGCAAGGGCCATGGCTAAGGGAACCCACAGCGTGAACAGGAACAGTGAAAATCTGGAGGAGATTTTGACCACCCTGATCAAGTGCGGTGAGGAGGAATTGGCCCGCACCCCCGACCAGCTGCCGGCTCTGAAGGCGGCCGGAGTGGTGGATGCTGGAGGCCAGGGTCTCATCGTTTTCTTCAAGGGATGTCTCAGCGGTTTGCGGGGTGAGGATTGCGCCGTTATTGAAGTTGTTAACAGCACGCCGAGGATTACTCCCACGGCGGAGGAACCCTTGGATTTGGAATTCCCCTATTGCACGGAATTCATCGTCAAGGATGCCCATGTTACCAAGGAAGAAGTGCAGAACGCTTTGAAGGACATGGGGAACAGCATGATTGTGGCGGTGATCGAGGACATTGTCAAGGTTCACATCCACAGCAAACAGCCGGGCAAGGTGCTGCTGCAGGCCCAGTCCTGGGGCACTTTGCACGATATGAAAATAGAGAATATGATTGACCAGCACAATGAACGGCTCTTTGAACAGCCGGCCCAGGCGGCCCCCAAGAAGAAGGGGAAAGTGGGTGTGCTGACGGTGGCCCCCGGTCAGGGTTTGGCGGAAATGATGCACAAGATGGGTGCTGCGGGCATTATCAGCGGCGGCCAGAGCATGAACCCTTCCGTGGAGGATTTTGTAAATATCATCAATCTGGGGGAATACGACGAATACATTATTCTCCCCAACAACAAAAACATTGTGCTGGCGGCGGAGCAGGTACGCAAACTTTTGGGTGCCGGTAAAGTCAACTATGTGAATACCACCAATGTGGCTCAGGGCTTGGCGGCTCTCCTGCATTTTGATCCGGAACGGACGGCGGAGGAAAACCGGGCCGTAATGGCCAAGGGTGCCCGGGATGCGGTGGGGGGCAGCGTAACCATTGCAGTCCGTGACAGCATGGTGAACGGCATCCAGGTCCGCAAGGGGGATTATCTGGGCCTGACCAACGACAAAATTGTTTGCACCGGCGCCAATATTAAAGAAGTGCTGACCAAGATGCTGACGGGCAAGGACTATGAACTCATCACCATGTATTATGGTGACCAGCTGCAGGAAGCCCAGGCCGGCGAATTGGCAGAATTCATTGAGGGTCTGGGTGACTTTGAAGTGGAGTGTTTCTTTGGTGGCCAGCCCAACTATCCCTTGATTCTCAGTATGGAATGAAATGACCTATGCGGTTTTCCATCTTTATAGCAACGGTGGATTTGTTGCTCACCGTTACCACCATTTTCTACTACCGATACATTTTCAAAAGTTTTAGGGGCGGGTTATACACATTCCTGTACCTGCTTTTCAGTTTTAACATTGTATTGAACAGCATGCTGTCGGATGCTTATCCATTGGGATTTTTACGCATGGAAGCGTATCTTTCCGGTCTGTGGCTAGGCATCCTGTTTTATTCCTTCATCATTGCCGTTCTGCATATTTTGCTGTACGGCATCTGTTGGGGTTTGGGTCTGAACCTGCGTCACAAGGCAGTTGCCCTGGTGATGATGTTTGTCTTTGGGGGCATCTATATTTATGGTTGCAGGAACGCTTTTCAGCCGGTGATAAGGCATGAGGGGATTGTCACCACCAAATTGGAGCAGGGCACCCGTCTGCGGATTGCCATGGTGAGCGATGTGCATTTGGGCAGATTGCTGGGCAGAAATTTTTCCAGGGATGTGGTGGGACTGATAAAAAGCCAAAACCCGGATATGGTCATCATTGCGGGGGATTTGGCGGATGGCAAACTTAACCAAATTATCAGGGGTAACGCCCTGGAACCCTTCGATTGGCTGGATGCGCCCCAGGGGGTGTACATGGTTTTTGGAAACCATGACTATTTTGACAATCCCGTCAAATGGCAACGGATGTTGAAATTGCACAAAATCAAAGTGCTGCAAAGCAGGAGCGTTCCGGTTTTGAACGGCATGGTGAAACTTTCGGGACTGATTGATTTCAGCAGGGACAGTGGAACGGAGGGGCTCCGCCAACTGGCTACTGGAAATGAGCATGTCTACAGCATTTTGGTTGACCACCAGCCCAAACGGCTGGCGGCGGCGGAGGAGGAAAAATATGACCTTTATCTTTCCGGCCACACCCACACGGGTCAGATGTTTCCCAACAGATTGGTTACACACTTTATGTATGACATTGACTATGGCAGACGGCAATATGGAAATATGACAGTGATTGTGTCCTCCGGCATCGGCTTCTGGGGGCCCCCTGTCCGGTCTTTTACAGCCCCTGAAGTGGTTGTCATCGACATCGAAGGCAGCGGCAGCAAGAAAGACCAGCCGGAAAATAAATTCTAAAACAGCGGCAAAAAAGGACGGACCCTGCAAAAACTGTGGGTCCGTCCTTTCAATTGCTGTATGTTATTAGTAGCCGTTGTAGAAGGAGGGCTTCACCGCCTTGGCCTTCACCTTGTTCCAGGCCTCCTCCACTGCCTTATATGCCGCATCACGGGCGGCCTTGGGGCTGCTCTGGCGTCCTTCCACTAAAACAATGGGGGTGCCGGTGTTCTTGCCGCTTTCGGTTACCCTGCCGTTGGCCGCTATATCATCAAAAACCGCCACAACGCAGCCGGTCTCCTGGGCGATAAGGTCATGGATTTGGGCCATCTGGATTTCCGCATCCCCCCTGCCGTCACGGATGATGAGTTTGGCCTTCAGCTTCTTCGCCGCATCCTTGGCCCCGTCCACCATGGCCTTGGTGATTTCGGTCTGCTGCAAATAACTGAACCCCACCAGCACCGGCCGGCGGTCATTTACAATGGCCTCAGCGCTATATGTCATGCCGCAAAGCATTGCGGCGCAGAGAACTGCAAACATTTTCTTGAACATGGTTTTTTTCCTCCCAAATTTTAGTGGAAACATTATAGCATATTTGTCCGAAGTTTGCTACAATATGCTCATGATTTTTGATACACACATGCATTGCCAAAGAAGTTGCGACAGCAAAATGTCTTTGGCGGAGGCGGTGGCAACCGCAACAAAACTGAATATTGGAATGTGCGTCACGGAACACTGGGATTACGACTATCCCACCTTTCCTCAGGCCTTTCACTTCAATGTGGAAGAATACGCCAAGGATATGCAGGCGGTCCGCAGCGACAGGGTGCTGATGGGGATTGAAATCGGCATGATGCCCCATCTGGTAGAGAAAAATACCGCCCTGGCCCGCAGGGCGGATTTTGACTATATTCTTTGCAGCATCCATTGCGTGCAGGGTTTTGACATCTATGCCCAGGACTACTACGTGGGCAGGGACAAGAAAAAATCCACCGTGGATTATCTGCAGGATATGATTACCTGCCTGAACAACCATATCGAGATTGACTCCCTGGGGCATATTGATTATATTGCCCGCTATTGGCCCTGGAAAGAAGAGCCGGGGGCTTTCACCCTGCATGATGCTCCGGATCTCTTTGATGAGGTCTTCCGCATCCTGGTGGAACGGGATATTCCCATGGAAATCAACACCCGCCGGCTGCCCCTGCCCGGCGTGGTGGAGGAATTGCAAGCCATCTACACCCGTTACAGGGAATGTGGGGGCCAATATGTGACCCTGGGCAGTGATGCCCACTACACCACCGCCATTGGCGGCAACATCCGTCAGGCGGCAGAACTGGCCCGGGCTTGGGGCCTGACTCCGGTTTACTACAAACAGCGCTGCAGGGAACTGATGCAACTGTAACTATGCGGAACATTAAGCTGATTGTGGCCTATGTGGGCACCGCATACCACGGTTTTCAGAAACAGCCCGGCGGCGGCACCATTCAGGACGTATTGGAAGAATTCCTCTCCCGGGTTTGCGGCGAACCTGTCCGTTTGGCGGGCAGCGGCCGTACGGATGCAGGGGTCCATGCCAAAGGGCAGGTGGTCTCCTTCAGGACCAATGGCAGCATTCCGGCGGAAAACATCCCCCGGGCGGCCTTGGGATTGCTGCCTCCGGACATCGCCATCCTCAAGGCGGAAGAAGCGGATGAGGATTTCCATGCCCGCTTCAGCGCCAAAAGCAAGGAATACAGCTATGTGATTGCCAACACCCCGGGCCCGAATCCCCTCCTGTGGGACAGGCGGTGGTTTGTTGGTGAAAAACTGGACCTGGAGTTGATGGGTCGGGGGGCGGAAAAACTCCTGGGGAAGCATGATTTCGCCAATTTCTGCAGTGCCGGCTCCGAAGTGAGCGGCACCCGACGCACTGTCACAAAAGCGGAGTTTTTCCGGCAGGGTGAGGAAATCACTTTTGCCATTGCTGCGGATGGCTTTCTCTACCATATGGTCAGGAACATTGTCTGGGCCCTGGTGCAGGTGGGGAGCGGCCGATGGAACTTGGAAAGGTTTGCCGATTGCATAGATAACCCCGGCAATGGAATTGCCCTGGAACCGGCGCCTGCAGGGGGGCTTTACCTGGAAAAGGTGAATTACTGACCTGTGCAAAGGAAATTGAAAAAAATACTTGCAAAAACTAAGACAATTGTATATAATACTCCTTGTCTTTTGACGGACACTCCGGGATAGTGTAATGGTAGCACAAGTGACTCTGGATCATTTGGTCTGGGTTCGAGTCCTGGTCCCGGAGCCATAATGGCGCTATGGTCAAGCGGCTAAGACGTCGCCCTCTCAAGGCGAAATCAGGGGTTCGATTCCCCTTAGCGCTACCAAAAAAAACAAAACCGCATCACTTGATGCGGTTTTTATTTTTTTATTTGGGAACCGTTCTGAATTCTGAAATTTGAATTTGAAAATATTTATATAAAATGATATATCGGGGGGGGTAAGACGTTAGCGAGGGTCAAAATAGCGCCAGAGCCCCTTATTCGCCATTTTTTTCTTGCTTTTATTATATATTAGTGCTAAAATATCGAGGGTCTGCACGGGACATCTTTTGCGGCGAGGAATGAAGAATTGGATACAAAGCGTTTGGAAGAAAAATTCAGGGGTGATTGGCGTTGCATGGCAGCAGTTTTGGCCGTCTATGACATTGTTTCGGCTACTCTTGCCCATTTCGGGGCTCTGTGGCTACGTTTTGATTTGCGCTATACCCTGATTCCCACTGTCTATATCAACAATCTTTTGCATATAGCACCCTTCATGGGTCTTGTTACGGTGGTTATCCTTTGGCGGCTGCGGCTCTACCAGTCCATTTGGAAGTTTGCTTCCCTTACGGAATTGATTTGCATTGTTATGGGTGCGGCACTGGTGGAGATTGTGCAGACGGTTTTGATTTTTTCGGGTCTTTTCCGCAGAATGCCCGCATCGTACTACTTTGTGGGTTTCGTCCTGACTGTTTTTGCTTGGGCTTTCGTACGTTTTGCTTATCGTTTCGCCTTATTGATGAGATCCATGCGTGGCAAGGAAAATGGTATGGTGAAAGTGCTTCTGATTGGTGCCGGTCAGGCGGGCCAGTTGTTGCTTCATGATGCCCGTCGTGAAAAATGGAAGAACATTCACATCTGTGGCATCATCGATGATGATCGCAATAAATGGGGACGTTTCATTGACGGGGTTCCTGTGTTGGGCGGACGGGATGAAATTCTTGCTGCCGTCCAAAAGTATGGGATTCGTGAAATTTATGTGGCCATTCCCGCCGCTTCTTCGACAGATAAGCGGGATATCTTGAACATCTGCAATGAGACGGGATGCATTCTTCGCAACCTGCCTTCTTTGCGTCAGTTGGCCAATGGTGAGGTCAGTATCCAATCCCTCAAGGAAGTGGCCATTGAGGATCTCTTGGGGCGTGAACCGGTTAAAACGGACTTGAATGAAATTTTCCACATGCTCAGCGGTATGACCATTTTGGTCACCGGTGGCGGCGGCAGTATCGGTTCGGAACTCTGCCGCCAGATTGCCGCCCATCAGCCCGGTCATTTGATCATTTTGGATATTTGCGAAAATTACGCTTACGATATAGAACGGGAACTTAGGCACAACTTCCCCAATATGCACCTTACGGTACTCATCGGCTCCGTAAGGGACAAGGGCCGTTTGGGAAAAATCTTTTCAACCTATAAGCCGGACTATGTTTACCATGCTGCGGCCCACAAACATGTGCCCCTTATGGAATACAGCCCTTGCGAGGCCGTTAAGAATAATGTCATGGGTACGCTCTATACCGCCCAAACTGCGGCAAAACATGGGGTGAAACGCTTTGTCCTTATCAGCACGGATAAGGCCGTCAACCCCACCAACATCATGGGCGCATCCAAGCGTCTTTGCGAAATGATCATCCAAACCATTAATTGTCCGCAAGGCAAGGCCTTGCTGTGCAACAGCCAACAGGGTATTTCTACTAATGCCTATGGCCTAATGCCTGATGCCTCACAAACTCCTACGGAGTTTGTGGCCGTCCGTTTTGGTAATGTCTTGGGCAGCAACGGCTCCGTCATTCCCTTTTTCAAAAAACAAATTGCGGCTGGTGGCCCCGTCACCGTTACGCATCCCGATATAGTCCGTTACTTTATGACCATTCCCGAGGCGGTGGCCCTGGTCCTGCAGGCCGGGTCCTATGCCCAAGGCGGGGAAATTTTCGTTTTGGATATGGGTGAGCCGGTGAAGATTGACACCTTGGCACGCAACCTTATCCGTCTTAGCGGCTTGAGACCGGATGAAGATATTGCCGTTGAATATGTGGGTCTTCGTCCCGGTGAAAAACTCTATGAAGAAAAACTTATGGCGGAGGAAGGACTCACCGCCACCAAGAACCAGCGCATCTTCATCGCCAAACCTGTTGATTTGGATGCCGCCAGCTTTTATCCCGCTTTGGAGAACCTAATCTTTGCGGCCTACAAGGAAGATGACGAAACCATCAAGCAGGAAGTGGCGAAGATAGTGGGGACTTACAAGGTGCAGGAGTGAGGAGCGAGGATTGAGGGGTGAGGAATTATGAAAAAATTTGAAAAAAAAGTATATCTTAGCAGCCCGACCATGCACGGGCCTGAGTTGCAATATATGCAAGAGGCCTTTGATACTAATTGGATGAGTACTGTGGGTAAAAATCTTGATGAAGTGGAGCGTCTTGCCTGTGAGAAAGTGGGTTGCAAATATGCTGTGGCCCTCTCCTGTGGTACCGCCGCTTTGCATCTGGCCATGAAGTTGGCAGGAGGAAAACCCGGCGTCAGGGTGTTCTGCTCCGATATGACCTTTGATGCTACTGTCAACCCCGTTGTTTATGAAGGCGGTGTTCCCATCTTCATTGATACGGAATATGATACTTGGAATATGGACCCGGTGGCTCTGGAAAAGGCCTTTGAACTGCATCCGGAAGTCAAGATTGTGGTCATGGCCCATCTCTATGGTACTCCCGGCAAGCTTGACGAACTGAAAGGGGTCTGCGACAGGCATGGGGCAATCATAGTTGAGGATGCCGCTGAATCCTTTGGCGCCAGCTACAAAGGCCGTCAGACCGGCACCTTTGGCAAATTCAACTGCATTTCCTTCAACGGCAACAAGATTATCACCGGTTCCTCCGGCGGTATGCTCCTGACGGATGACCGGGATGCGGCCAACAGGGTCCGCAAATGGTCCACCCAAAGCCGTGAAAACGCACCCTGGTACCAGCACGAAGAATTGGGCTACAACTACCGTATGAGTAATGTCATCGCCGGGGTGGTCCGTGGCCAGTTTCCGTATTTGGAAGAACACATTGCCCAAAAAAAGGCAATCTATTATCGTTACAAAGAGGGCCTGAAAGATTTGCCTGTATCCATGAACCCTATGGATTTGCAGAGCAGTGAACCCAACTACTGGCTCAGTTGTCTATTGATTGATAAGGACTATATGTGCAAACAGGTGCGGGATGACAGCACCGCCTGTTATGTGGCGGAAAAGGGCAAAAGTTGTCCCACTCAAATTTTGGAAAGCATCGCCGCCATCAATGCGGAAGGCAGACCGATTTGGAAACCCATGCATATGCAACCCATCTATCGCATGAATCCCTTTGTCATGGCCACCGGTGACGGCCGTTGCCGCACCAACGCCTATATCGATACGGGTGCCGGCCTTGACGTGGGAGCAGACATTTTTGCTCGTGGCCTCTGCCTCCCCAGCGACAACAAAATGACCCCGGACCAGCAGGACCGCATCATCGCAGTCATCAAGGACTGCTCTCATTGCGGCTTCAGGCCTGAGGAACGAGGCTGGCGACCGGATATCAGCGACTTATGGAACGCGGCGCGCTGCGGTGTCAATTCCGTCAAACATAGCGGAAGGTTATGCAAGGAAAACAACGAAGGAATATCTTAATTTTCTTTCGATAGCGATGGGATTCAATGCAGAGTTGGAAACCCAAATAGTACTTTGTGAAGAATTTATTGAAAAGGAGAAGTTGGACAAGGCAAAGTAATTGGTGAGTGAGATAAGAAGAATGTTGCTGACGATTCAGCAGAAACTTTCTTCCCCTCAATCCTGATTTCTTAATCCTGAATCCTCAAAAATGTATCAACATTTTTTCAAACGTATAATCGATATCGTCTGCAGCGGAGTGGCCCTGGTGGTTTTGTCGCCGGTTCTCTTGGTCACGGCCATTCTGGTGCGGGTCAAGCTCGGCAGTCCTGTGTTCTTCACCCAGCCCCGGCCCGGTCTGCATGGGAAGATTTTTAATATCTACAAATTCCGTACCATGACGGATGAGCGGGATGCCCAGGGTAAACTCCTGCCGGACGAAGTGCGGCTTACGGACTTTGGCAAAACCCTGCGCAGCACATCCTTGGACGAACTGCCGGAAATCTGGAACATCTTCATTGGTGACATGAGCATCGTGGGACCAAGACCTTTGTTGGTTAAATATCTTGACAGATATACTGAGGAACAAAAACATCGTCATGATGTGCGTCCCGGTTTGACCGGCTTGGCTCAGGTCAACGGTCGCAACCTCTGCTCCTGGGCAGACAAATTCAATTAGGATGTGGCATATACAAGAAACGTAAGTTTCTTTGGTGATATAATAATTTTGTGGAAAACGGTCATGATTGTTTTGAAACGGGAAGGAATATCTTCCGAAACAAGTGCGACGATGGAAGAATTTAAGTGGAATAAATAGGAGACGAAAATTTATGGCTGAAATTACCTTAAGAATGAAAAACATAAAAAATATTGTAGAGGCGGATTTGACCCTTCCTTTCGACAGAGGAATGTATGCTTTAATTGGAGAGAATTCCTGTGGAAAAAGTACAATTATGTTAGCACTATCGCTTTTAGTTAAGGTTACATCTGCAAAAATGTTTAAGAAGTTTGATTTGCAAGAAGATTCATTAATTGAAATTCAAACAGAGACAACAACGGATGTATGGACTAACAAGCGGGGACAGCTTACAAATGGAAGTTATAGAATAGTACCTAATTTGCATAGACAGGGTGGCATGTCGTGTGCGAAAACCAAAAAAGTTCCGTATGTAAAAGGACATTGTGAAGGATACTATGAAGGTAGCATTTTTTATGGGTGTCGTTTTGAAGATTATGAATTGATTGATAAATTTATGTCTGAGGCAAAAGTAAACGAATTAGTGGATGATGCTGAACCGTTTGTTGTTGAAAAACTTGGAATTATATTGCATAATGACAAAGATTATTATCGTGAATTGAAGAAAATTAGGACAAAGGAGTTGGCTCGGAAATATGGATTTCATGGATGTCCATATTTTTTGAAGGTTGGAAACAATTTAATCAATCAATTTAGGATGAGTAGCGGGGAAAGCATGCTCATATCTTTGATTGATTTTATAAACAACTTGGTTGTTAAAAATCCTCGAAGAAAGGATAAATTGCTATTACTTATTGATGAAGTTGAGTTAGCATTACATCCAGCTGCAATTGATAGGTTGGTTTCTTTTTTGTCAGATTTAGAAAAAGGGTTTACGGCAGAGATTGTTACATACTTCACTACTCATTCGGCAG
This sequence comes from Acidaminococcaceae bacterium, assembly GCA_024405585.1. Lineage (GTDB taxonomy): Bacteria > Bacillota > Negativicutes > Acidaminococcales > Acidaminococcaceae > Phascolarctobacterium_B. The sequence continues at coordinate 22,680 of JAKSOM010000001.1, forward strand.
AATTAATTCATCGAATAGAACCTCGAAACATATATCTTGTTGAGAATGATAAAGGAGTAATAGATCTTGAAAATCCGTGCTATCCAAATTATGCTGTCAGAAATTTGTATTTACCTAATGGCTATGATTTTGTAATTCTTGTAGAGGATCGTTTAGCACAGATATTGGTGGAAAATGTGTTACTACGTAGAAATTTGAAAAAAAATAAATTGTGTTGTGTTTTGCCGGCTGGAGGATGGTCGCAAGTACTGTCACTACATCGTGACATGATTAGAAATAATGCTCTTGGGCAAGAGAAAAAAATTATAAGTATATGTGATGGTGACGTAAAAAATGAAATTTTAGGACACAAAGAATTTGATTATTTACCAAAATTATTTTTACCTATACCAAGTATTGAAAAATACTTGTTAAAGAAGATGGTAAGGTTACAAGATAAAGATTTTATCCATCTTTTGGGTGACAAATATTTTCGTGTGAAGGAACTTTCGCAGATTTTACATGAGTATTGTAACAGCAAGAAGGCGGAGAAAGATAGCAACGGAAAAGAGTTATATAAGATT
>JAKSOM010000010.1 GCA_024405585.1 Acidaminococcaceae bacterium
AATCCACAACATCCTTTGCATTATAGCATATTTTGCTATGACTCTATTATACGAGTGGGAGGGGACGGGCCGATATGTGAGCGTGGAGCGGTATAGGGCGTGGCTTAAGGGTTTTGACGGCAGCTGTTATATGTTGTTTTTAATTTGGCATACGATAAGAATTTGCTTGCATTCGGATGGGTTTGGGTGTATAACATAATATAATTTATGAAGAGAAGAATTGTAGTCCGGTGCAGGCCGGAGAGAGTTTTTTTGTTGGGGGTTATATTTTCGGGCTTGGGCAGCAGATGTGGTGCGGCACAGGGTCTGAGGAGCTGATGTATTGTGATACAGGGCACGGAAGTGAATGGATAGGGGTGAGCATGATGGAGTTGTGGAATTGGTTTGTTAAGGGTGGATACGTTATGTATCCGATTTTGTTTTGTTCCGTGGTAGCTTTTGCTATTGCCGCAGACAGATTGCTGGAGTACGGGCGGAGTTCTTCAGGGGAAGTGTTTTTTGTTCGGTTGAGGGAAAGTTTGGCAGCCGGGCGGCAGGATGAGGTTTTGGAGTTGGCGAACGGTGCCTCGGGGGATGCGGCCAAGCTTACGGGAAAATTTTTGCAACACAGGGATTTGTTGTTGTTGGAGAATGATGCAAATCTGGTTTTGGATGGCTATGAAAAGAATTTGGTTTTCTTGGATATGATTGTGACGGTGTCGCCATTGCTGGGTTTGTTGGGGACCATTTTGGGCATGATTAGTTCTTTCAAGATTTTTGATTTGCGTGCCGGCCAGCCCTTTGCCATTACGGGGGGCATTGGCGAAGCGCTTATCGCTACGGCTTTTGGGCTGATTGTGGCAATTGTGGCTTTGGCTTTGCATGGCGTGTTGCGTTACCGGGCGGAAAAGCTGGGTACGGAGATTAAGGAATGTTGCAATATTCTTGAAACGGCCAAGAGGGAGGGAGTCCTATGAAATTCCGGGAGCGAAAAAAAAGTTTGCCGGCGGTGATGGTGATTCCCATGATCGACATTATGTTTTTCCTCTTGGTCTTTTTTATGCTCAGCACCATGTATATGACTAATTTGAAGACCGTGGCGGTGAAGCTTGGCGATATCCAGGGTTCGGCCATTTCCCAGCAAAATGTGGCGTTTGCAGTGTCCATTGACCATGACAATAATTATTTTGTTGGGGATGTGAAGGTGGATTTGAATATTTTACGCAATTATGCACAGAAGGAAATCCAGCATAACCCCAATGCCTTTGTGGTGGTGAGGACTGATGTCAACAGTTCCTACAGCGCATTCAACGATTTGGTTGGGGCATTGAAATCTGTGGGGGTGGCCCGTTTCGGTATTGCTGCCGAGTCGATGGACAAATGAATTGGTACAGACAACGACTGTTAATTTGTTTCATAGGTTCCTTGGTTGTCCATGTGTTAGTCCTGGGGTGTGCGTGCGTTGTTTTTAATCCGACGATTTTTTCGGAGACATCCGCAGATATTTATGATGCCGGAGATTTGAGCGGCACCTATTTGTCGGAGCCGGTTCGGGAAGCTGATGAAAAGGCGGAGCGGGTGGCACGCCGTTATGTAAGCAAAATTGAGTTTGTAATTTTGAAGCAGGATGTTGCGGATAAATTGTTCGGACGAACGAATATAATAGCCAGGCAGGTGGATGACCAGAGGGCTAAGGATGCCCGTAAGACATTGCCGGTTATTAAGAATCCGGCGGTGATGCCTAAATTGGTTAAGCGTACCAAGATTCGTTATCCGGCAGAGGCCGGCGGAGAGACGGGTTCCGTGGTGGTATGTTTGCTGGTGGGATATAACGGACGTCCGGAGTATGCTTCTACTGCGGAGTCCAGTGGGAACCGTTTTTTGGATGCGGCTGCGTTGGATGGTTGTATTGATTGGAGGTTTACGCCGGCCAAGGATTCCAAGGGTCGGTTAGTACGTTGTTTGGTGTATATTCCGGTGCTGGTGGAACCTTAGGGAGTGTGGGGATGATGGACAGACGAAGTTTTTTTACCAAGGCCTTTCCCGCTTATGCATATCGGGTCGGGGAACTTTTTGCCGATGAGGCGGGTTTGAGTCGGAAGGGAATAGAGAGAAGTTATTTTGATTCTTTTGAGAGCGCCTACCCCTTTTTGAGCGAGGTGAGTATGGAAATGCTGTACCAGGCGGCGAAGCAGGTGGGGATTAATCCTGAGGGAATGACCAAGATTCAGTTGGCAAAGGCGGTGTATGAGAATAGGGGTAAGGTCTATCATGACGGTTGATGAGGCATTGACCCAGTCCCTGTTGTTGTTTATGCAAAAGGGGAAGGGCAACGGGTTGGAATATGTGAGCCGCAGCCACACCGCCGGTATGGGGTGGTATTACTGGTTGCATGGTGTTCCCGGTGTTTATGAAATTGAGCTGAATGAATTGTACAAGGAGGGTAAGGAAGCGAAGTTTTATTTGCGTTATTACCCGGATACGGAAGAGGAAGTTTTGGAGAATTATTCCGTACAGGAGCAGATTTTGCGGTTTAACGATCAGTTCTTTAATGACAATGCCATCAGGGAGGAAGACCACGAGATTTGTCCCTGTTGTACGGTCCCGGATATGGAACATTTGCATGGTGATGGGGAGGGTTGTCATCACCATCATCACAAGGCGGAAACCAACAGAAAAGTGGGCATCCCCATTTTGGCAGAGAAGTTTAATATGAATAAGAAACTTTATACTATTGGGATGTTATGCGTTAATACCGAGGATGAGGCGGTGAAGCTTTATTTGGACACCATGGAGCGTTTGGTGGAAATTTCTGAAAAAGGAATCAGGTTTACCCTGAACGGCCAAGATGTGGAGTTGGTTCCGCCTGGAGGCATTGATAGGAATGTGCCGGGCATGGAACTGGGAAAAAGATTTGTCAGTTTCCTGCAGGAAAAACTGATACCGGTTTTGAACGAAATGTAAAAAAATATAAATTTTCAGAAAGGAGGAAGGATCATGGAGAACACCGAAGCAAAGGGATTTTGCTGGCCAGGGTTTGCCGCCGGATTTGTGGGCGGTGCTATTCTTTTCGTTTTGACAATTTATTTTGTTAAAGCGACAATGTTCTCGTTGACAGCTGCTTGAATTTAGGAGGTGAAGAAAAATGGCTGTAAATCGTAGGGATTTTTTGAAAGGTCTGGCAGTGGGCGGGACCACCGGCTACTTTGCAATGGCCGGTTTGTCTTCCACAATTTTGAAGGACACGTTTTTGCCCAATGAACCTGTAGGGGATGTTGAAATTGGTGAAGTTAAGAGCATCAAATGCACTGTAGTTTCCGAGACCAGCTGGTTCAACAACAAGGTGTTGGTGGGTGATATGATGAAGGCCGGCGGCCTGCTGGTTAACCAATACATCATTCCTTGGACCCACAAAGGTGTTGCAGAAGGTTACAATGGGGATAACTCCGGTGGTTATTGCACATTGATTGATGTGGAATTTTTGGATGGAACCAAAAAGAAAATTTTGTTTGATTGCGGCTGGAACACGGCTTGGATGGACACTTGCCTGCAACGTGAGGGCGTGGACAAGATGTTGGAGAAGGACCAAATTGATTTGTTCTATATTACCCACGAACATTTCGACCATTATTGGGGTGTTGAATCCGTGCTGAAGCACTGCAACGATATGCCCATTGCCGTTCCCAAGGGATTTTATCAGGAAGGTTATGATCTGCTTTGCAACAAAGGGCATTGGGAGGTTCCCGGCGTTAAGAACGACTATCCTGCCAAGGGACAGGTCACTACCCGTGAATCCGGCAAGGTGCACAAGATTTTCCCGGGCGTAGCTTCCATTACCTTCGATTCTTCCATCATTACCCGTGTCAAGGGTGAGCAGGCCCTGATTTTCAATATCAAGGATAAGGGTTTGGCCATTGTTACCGGTTGCTGCCATATGGGCATTATTTCGCTGCTGCAGGAAGTTCGCCATCGTGTAAAAGGCGGCGAAAAGATTTATGCAATCCAGGGCGGGTTACATATCAGTCCCTTTGAGGATTGGGATCCCCAGTATGATGATTTAATTTTGGCTATTCCCAAGTACGGCATTGAAGTAATGGGTTGCAACCACTGCACCGGTTATTCGACTGCGGAAAAGATGATTAAAGCCGGCCTCCCTGTAGTTCAAGGTACCGCCCGTTTCAAGAGCAAAAAGAAATTGTACCTCGGTAATGGCGACCAGATTGTGTTCGGTTGATAGGAGGGTGTTGTAATGAATACATTAAGGAATCATATGTGGCTTGAAAGCCGTCTCTTTGAGGATAAAATGTCACAACCAGCCCGTGGTATTTTAGGTGTGTTGGTATCGTTCATTATGTTTTACGTTCTTTGGTGGGTGTTCATGGATGTACGTGGCATTATGAAGTGGTACACTCCCCAATACGGGTATATGTACATTCGTTGGATTTTGATTGTTGCCATTTGGCAGGCTTATATTTTCAATTTCTGGCCTTTTAGCCTGGAATGGCGCGAAAGCAAGCATCCGTTGGTAACCGGTGGCACCTTGATTCTGGTGAACTTCGCAGTGGTCGGGATTGTTATTTGGGGCTTCTTCTATAATTTCTTGGGCAAGTTCTCCATTCCGTACCTGAGCGTTGATCAATTGGAGGGATTGGGCATGACCCGTTTCTATGCCCGTGAGTATTCTTCCTTGGCGATTCTTATGTTTGCTGCCATTGCTTCCTGGTTGAGTCCGATTGTTCCTGTTTGCTTTGGTAATCATCCTTGGCAAGGCATGAAGCAACCTGCACGTGGCATCACCGTATTTATGGTGACGTTCTTTATGTCCGTAATGTTCTTCTTCTGCCTGATGCATCCCCATTACCATGTATTGTTCTGGCCGTTCCAAGAATATGCGGCAGCCTATCCTTGGTGGTATGATTTTGCTCATACTCTTCACGGCAACTATAATGTCGGTTGGGTAATGTGCGGTACAGTGGCAATTTGGTTGTTGGAGTTAACTTTTGACCGTTATCCATTCCGTCTGATTCGCAACAAGATTCTTCGCGGGGTTGTTGGTTTCGTGGGCGTTTGGGCATTTGCAATGTTGTTGTTCTATATGTTCAACTTCGTTCAAGATTTGTCCTGGGGTCCTGCAGTAGACGGGGCAAAACGTATTTATGCTCCCGATTGGCGTTACCTGCATAGCGGTGAATTGGCGATTATGGCTCTGATACCTGCCATGATTCTGAACTTCTATTTTGATAATGGTCCTAAAAAATACAGTCCTGCTGTAAATATTGCCATTCGTTTGGCGATTATTGCCGTAGCAACTTGTGTTTTCCATTTCTTGTATTACAAATTCAGTCCCGGATTGTTGGGTACTCAGGCAGGTTACAGCCATCCGCAACAATTCCCCATGGCGCCTGGCATTCTTTTCATTTGCACCATGTTGTTCCATAATTGGTTTATGGATTTTTGGCCCGGCAAGAAACGTACAGGCAATCGTGAGGTTGAATTGGACGAAGAAGGGGAAGAGATTGGAGTTCAGTGACTTTTATTTGCAAAAAGGTTTCTGATAAGTTATAATACATAAGACGGGCTGAACAGGCGGGGCCTGTTCAGCCCTATTTTTTGGAGAAGGAAATGAGTATTGGTTTTGGTGAAATTATCATGATATTGTGTGTGGCCTTTTTTGTGGTTGGCCCCAAGGATATGCCCAAGGTTGCAAGGGCCCTTGCACGGGGTGTAAAGAAGCTACGCAATATGATGAAAAGCATCACTGAAGAATTTGAAGAAGAAATTGACATTGAGGATACAAGAAAAACTTTGTCCTCCGCCAATGAGGAATATAAGCGGGTGCAGGAACAGGTTAACAAGCTGAACAACGTGAAAGATGTTGTTGACTTGGTGAAATAGGTGCCCCGGCTTATTATGGGATTGTGTAAAGGAGATTGAAATGAGATTAGGCGCAACAGAACTACTCTTGATTTTGGCCATTGCTTTCCTGGTTTTCGGAGGGTCAAAACTTACCGGCATCGGCAAGGCGTTGGGGACCAGTATCCGTGAGTTTAAGCAGGAAGTAAAATCCACGGACAAGGAAGAGAAGAAGGAAGAGAACGATGGAGCAGACACCACAGGAAAATGAGCTGGCTCTCTATGAAAAACCGGTTGGCGAACATCTGCAGGAATTGCGCAAACGGCTCCTGTGGTGTTTAGTTTTTGTACTGGTGGCTTTTTTTGGGATTGTCACCAATTGTTCGGAACAGTTGGTGGAGTTAATCAGCTCTCCAGTAAAAGCTCAGGGGATTCATTTTATTTATGTCGGTTTGGCAGAGGCATTAGTCGCCCAGCTTAAAGTAAGTTTCATTGCTGCTGTTGTTGTGGCAAGCCCTTTTGTCATCTGGCATATCTGGTCTTTCATTAAGCCGGCGTTGTACGACAACGAAAAAAAATATGTTTGGTACAATGCATTCGGTTACGGGGTGGTATTCCTGTCGGCAATTACATTTTTTGTCTATGTGGGGCAGGGTATTGCAACACCCATGTTGAGCATCAGTGATTATGTCAGTTTTCTTTTTGGTTTTGTCATTCCCTTTGGCTTGGTTTTCGAAATGCCTATCATCTGTTATGTATTGTCCAGATTGGGGCTGGTTACCGTCCAAACGATGGTTGCCATGCGTAAATATGTTGTATTGGTGATTTTTGTGGTTGCGGCGTTTTTGACACCGCCGGATGTGTTGAGCCAGGTATTGATGGCTTTACCCATGTTGGTATTGTATGAAGTCGGTATATTGGTTGTAAAACTGACTGTGAAGAACAAAGAGCAGAATCAAGCTTGAAAGGGTTGGATGGCGGGTGACCCACCCCGGCTCTACGAGCCACCCCTCCAAAAGTGAGGGGCAAAAAATAATATTACGCCCTGGCGTTTGCCGGGGCGTTTTTGTATGTTTTGCTCATGGTTTTGAGAAAATTTTGCGGTTCTTTGAAAATTTGTCTTGCAAAAAGTCAAAAAGTCAAATATAATGGAGCCGTTGTTACGGGAGATGAGGTGATTTTATGAGGAATATGGCGGATAGCGTAGCGGATAGTATTGAGAATTTTATTTTGGATGAATTGATGAAGCAGGCGGAGGCCATGGTGCAGAGGAATGAGCTTGCCCAGACCCTGAATTGCGCCCCCAGCCAAATCAGTTATGTGTTGAACACCCGTTTCACTCCGGAGCGGGGGTTTGTGGTGGAGAGCCGCCGGGGAGCGGGGGGCTTTGTGCGAATTATGAAGCAGGAGTCGGATCCAAATCCCACCAGTTTGGAGTTGTTGAAGCTTTTGCATTTGCGGGGCCGGGTGAGCGGCAGGGAGGCCCGGCTTTTGGATTATGTGTTGCGGAGTATGGAGGGCAGCGAGGCGGCGAAGCAGAGGTTTTTGGAGAATGCGGTTAAGGCAATGGAAGGCCGGTGATGAGGATGTTGTGTCAGCAGTGTCATAAGAAGCAGGCCATCATGCATATGGTGATGGTTTCTGCAGGGAAGAAGATAGACAAGTGGTTGTGCGGCGATTGCGCCAAGGAGTATATGCCTTCGGAGTTGGGGCACGGGATGCCAGTGGATCCCAGGGGGCTGGTGGAGCATTTGGTGCATAAGATTAGTCAGGAAGTTATGAGCAGCGGTGAGGATTTTGAGACCCCGGCCAAGGGGAATCCCACCATGACCCAGCTCATGGCCCAGATTATGTCCGCCGCCGCAGGCAAGGCCTGCGATTTGAAGGCGGAGCATATCGGCACGGAGCATTTGCTTTGGGCCATTTTGCAGTGCAAGGATTCCCAGGGTTTCGCCCTTTTGGCGGCCATGGGGGTGTTGGACAGGTTGGGCAAGCAGTTGGAGGAGTGGCTCAGCGTTGGTTCTAACGGGAGTGTGGCTCCGGCTTTGAGCGAGCGGGCGGCCAAGGCCCTGAGCGAGGGCGCCGCCAGCGCCAAGAAGCACGGTTTCAGTTTGATGAATTCCGCCTTTTTGGTGGAGGGCATCCTTTTGGCAGGGGACGGTGCGGCTTACAGCATTCTGAATAAGTTGGGGATTGAGTATAAGCATGTGCATGAGTATTTGGATATGCTGAGCCGGGTGGAGGCGGAGAAGCGCCGTGAGAATGCCGATGAGAAGGGCGGCAAGAAAGGTCTGCACAGTTTCCTTGACGAGTTGATTTTTGCGGACAGCGATGACGACGGCACCAGGATTGAGAATCCGGAGCAGATTTTGGCCCAGTATGGCAGGAATCTGAATCAGGCGGTGCAGGAGGGGCAGTCCGACCCGGTGATTGGCAGGGAGAAGGAAGTGGAGCGGCTGATGCAGATCCTTTGCCGCCGTACCAAGAACAATCCGGTGCTGATCGGCGAGGCGGGGGTTGGCAAGACCGCTGTGGCGGAGGGGCTGGCCCAAAAGATTGTGAAGGGTGATGTGCCGGATTTTCTGAAGGACAAGGTGGTTTTCAGTTTGGAGATGGGCATGCTGCTGGCCGGGGCCAAGTACCGGGGCGAGTTTGAGGAGCGGCTGGCGGAGGTCATCGATGCTTTGGAGAGCAAGGGGAATATCATTCTTTTTATAGACGAGATACATACCATTATCGGTGCGGGGAGCGTGCAGGGCAGTTTGGATGCGGCCAATATGCTGAAGCCCGCCCTGGCCCGTGGCAGGATGCAGATTATCGGGGCCACCACCACCAATGAGTACCGCAAGTATTTTGAGCGGGATGCGGCTTTGGAGCGGAGGTTCCAGCCGGTGCTGGTGGAGGTGCCGGATGTGGCCAAGGCCAAGGATATGTTGCTGGGTTCCCGCAGCCGTTATGAAAAATTCCACAATTTGGAGATTACCGCCGAGGCCATCAGGGCGGCGGTGGAGTTGAGCGACAGGTATATTATGGACAGGAATCTGCCGGATAAGGCCATTGATGTCATTGATGAGGCCTGCGCCCGGGTGCGGATGGGGGGCAGGGCCAGGAAGGTGGAAGGTCAGGATGTGGCTGAGGTGGTTTCCAATTGGACAGGCATTCCTGTGGGTAAAATCAGCGAGGATGAAACCAAGCGGCTGCTGAAGTTGGAGAGCCGTCTGCACGAGCGGATTATTGGTCAGGACCGGGCGGTGGAAACTTTGGCGAAGGCCATCCGCCGTAGCCGCAGCGGGCTGAAGGATGCCAAGCGGCCCGTGGGTGCCGTCCTGTTTTTGGGGCCCACCGGGGTGGGCAAGACGGAATTGGCCAAGACCCTGGCGGAGGAACTTTTCGGCGATGAGAGGGCCATGCTCCGCTTTGATATGAGCGAATATATGGAGAAGCACACCGCTTCCCGTCTGTTGGGGGCGCCTCCCGGGTATGTGGGTTATGAGGAGGGGGGCCAGCTGACGGAGCAGGTGCGGAAGCATCCCTATTCCGTGGTGCTGTTGGATGAGATTGAAAAGGCCAGTCCGGACATTTTCAATGTGCTGTTGCAGATTATGGAGGACGGACGGCTGACGGACGGTCAGGGCCGCACTGTGGATTTCCGCAATGTGGTGCTGATTATGACTTCCAATGCGGGGGCCCAAAAGTTGATGAACAGCAATCCTTTGGGCTTCACCCCTTCCAAGGAGACGGAGTTGCAGAACAGGAAGGATTTGGTGATGGGTGAGGTGCGGCACCTTTTCCGTCCGGAGTTCCTGAACCGTCTGGACGAGATTGTGGTCTTTGACCCCTTGGGCGACAAGGAACTGAAGAAGATTGTGAAACTGCTTTTGGCGGATTTGAACAGGCGGATGGCGGAGACCGGGTTCAGCGTGGAGTTGAAGCCCAAGGCCCTGGAGAAGGTGCTGGCAGAAGGCCGCAACGAGAAATACGGCGCCCGCCCCCTGCGTAGGGCTTTGCGTAAACTGATTGAGGATCCCTTGAGCGATTTGATTCTGGCGGGAAAATTCCGCAAGGGGGACAGGATTGTGGCCAATGTGAAGAAGGACCAGGTTGTTTTCAGCCGGGTGCCGGTGACGGAAATCAGTATTGAGATGAAGCCGGTGCTGGCCAAGGTGCGAAGCAAGAGATGAGAAATTTGAGATGAGGAATGTTTTTCTAAAGTGAAAGTAAGAACCAAGTTTGTTTGTCAGAATTGCGGGCACGAGGAACCCAAGTGGTTGGGCAAGTGCCCCGCCTGCGGCAAGTGGGATACCCTGGTGGAGGAGGTTCCGGTGCCGGAAAAATTGCAGGAGACCTATTTGCCGGAGAATGCCAACAAGGCGGTGCCCAAGCCCTTGAGTACCATTGTGGAGAAGGATACGGAGCGGCTCAGTACGGGCATCCGTGAGTTTGACCGGGTGCTGGGGGGCGGGGTTGTGCCCGGCTCTTTGATTTTGCTGGGGGGCACCCCCGGCATCGGCAAGAGCACCATCCTTTTGGATGCGGGGATGAAGTTTGCCAACCGGGGCATCACCACCCTTTATGTGAGCGGTGAGGAGAGCGAGGAGCAGACAGCACTTCGGGCTAAACGGCTGGGCGGCAGGACGGACAAACTTTTGGTGATGACGGCTACGGATTTGGACGGGATTCTGACCCAGGCAAGCCGGGTGGGACCCAGGGTGCTGGTGATTGATTCCATTCAAACTATGTATAACAGCGAGATTGATTCGGCGGCGGGCAGTGTGGCCCAGGTGCGGGAGTGTACGGCCAAACTTTTGCAGTTCGCCAAGACCACGGGGATTGCGGTGTTGATTATCGGTCATGTGACCAAGGACGGCAATATTGCAGGGCCCCGGCTTTTGGAGCATATGGTGGATGTGGTGCTGCAGTTTGAGGGTGACCGTTCCTATTCTTTCAGGATTCTCAGGGCTTTGAAGAACCGTTTCGGCACCACCGGTGAAAGCGGTATCTTCAGCATGGAGGCCAACGGCCTGGTGCAGGTGGATAATCCTGCCGGATTGTTTTTGGAGAACCGCAGTGAGAATGTGTCCGGCAGTGTGATTACTGCCTGTATGGAGGGGAACCGTCCCATTATGGTGGAGGTGCAGGCCCTGGTGGCACGGACGCCTTTTGGCTTGCCCCGGCGTACTTCCGTGGGTTTTGATTTCAATCGTCTGAATATGCTGGTGGCCATTCTGGAGCGGCGGCTGGGGATGGATTATTCCGCCCTTGACGCCTATATTAATGTGGTGGGGGGCATGAAGGTGAACGAGCCGGCGGCGGATTTGGCGGTGGCGGCGGCCCTGGTCAGCGCCCACAAAAATATGTCCGTACCTCGGGATGTGCTGCTTTTTGGCGAAGTGGGGCTGACCGGCGAAGTCCGCAGGGTGGGAGCCCCGGAGCGGCGGATTGCGGACGGTATCAATCTCGGTTTCAAAAAATTCATTATTCCCAGGGGCAAACTCACCCAGAAATTCACCGGGGTGGAGATTGTCCAGGTGGGGACTTTGGCGGAGGCCATGCAGCAGGTTTTTTAGATGTATAAATTTCCTTTTCATGTGGTGAAATTAATAAAGGCCTTGGAGAGCCACGATTATGAGGCCTATGTGGTGGGGGGCGCGGTCAGGGACATTCTTTTGGGCAAAAACCCCCATGATTACGATATTGCCACCAGCGCCACTCCTGAGGATGCCATTGGGGTGGCCAAGGAGATGGGGTGGCAGACCATTGACAAATTGGGCAAGAATTTCGGCACCATCATTATTGTTGTGAATGGGGTGGGGATGGAGGTCACCACCTTCCGGGGTGAACGCTACGACCGGGACAGCCACCGGCCGGCGGAGATTTGGAAGGCACGGAATTTGCAGGAGGATTGCAAACGCCGTGACTTCACCATCAATGCCATGGCCATGGATTTGCGGGGGATTCTCTATGATTTCCACGGCGGCAGGGAGGACCTGAAGAAGGGCATTCTGAGGACGGTGGGGAAGGCCAAGCAGCGTTTTGAAGAGGATGCCTTGAGGATGTTCCGGGCCTGCCGTTTTGTGGCGGAGTTGGGTTTTGACTATGTGGACGAAAAGGGCAAAACTATTTCCTTTGGTGACCCCAAGAGTGAATATTTTATGCTCAAGTGCCCCGTGTTCGACACTTCCCGTTGCTCCGGACTTTCCCTGGACAGGGTGAAGGCGGAGGTGGAAAAACTCATCTGCGGCGATTACGCCGGCAAGGGTCTCACCATGCTGGTGGGCAGCGGCCTGGCGGATGCCCGGTGTTATATTAAGAAGAACGGTGAAATCAGCGTCATAGACATTTTGCCGGAACTTAGGCGGCTGGTGGGGCTGAAGCAGAACCCCAAGCATCATTTTTATGATGTGTGGGAGCATACCCTGAGGGCTATGGACAACAGTCCGGAAAAACTGGTGATTCGCTGGGCGCTTCTGTTGCATGATTTGGGCAAGGGACTTCCCAATGTACGGGACCTGAACAAGGAAGGCCAGCCCAGGGATGCGGGGCATGAAAATGAAAGCGCTCGCATGACCGCAGAGATTATCAAAAGGTTCAATTATGCCCCCAAGCTGAACAGATATATCACCTTTTTGGTGGCCCAGCACATGCGGTTTGCCGCTTTTCTCAGGGATGACAAAAACGGCATGAAGATAGAACATTCCATGTTGCACTGGCTCAGGGATGTGGTGAGCCAAAACATTTTCCGTCACGAGGAGGATATGGTGGCGGGTTGCACTGATTTGGTGAAGGTGTACCTGGCGGATATGGGGGCTACCGTGGCGGGCAGAGACCACAGGATTATGGAGGAGGGCCGGGAGATTGGGGCCCATCTCATCCAACTGGCACGGACGAAAATGCCCATCTCCACCGGAGATTTGAACCTGGCGGAAACGGACTTCAAGAAAATTCCGGAGGGCGTAAATTTGCGTAACGCCCTGGCTTATCTGGTCAAGCGGGTGCAGGCGGGGGACCTGGCCAATGAACACCGGGCCCTGATTCAGGCACTGCTGAATAAATATGAAAGGATTCAAAGGGAGAAAAATGGAGCAAGAAAAGGGAAAACTAATAAAAATAATTCTGCATCTGGTGGTGCTCGTCGTTCTCGTAGGCGGGTTGGCACTGGTGCTGCACCCGGGCTTGCTGAACCTTGAAAAGGCGGAGGAAGGTGCTCCCCTGACGGCCCAGCTGCAGGATTTTCCGGATGCCAACGTGCCCAATTCGCCTTATTTTGCCAAGGTGGATATTTACAATATGACCAGCAAGGGTGACAGATTGGTGCTGCCCTATTTCAAAACCCGTCAGCAAAGGGCATTCTACACCTGCGCCCCGGTGGCGGCCATGATGGTGGTGGACTATTACTTGGGTGAATGTAAGGAAGATGAGCTGGAAGTGGCCAAAATTATGGGCACCAGCAGCAATGCGGGCACAACTATCGGCGGAGTGGTGAAATATTTTGAACACCTGGGCTGGGATGTGGTTTCCAGCGGCAGCAAATCCGCCCCCGGCAGTTATACGGAGTTCATCAAATGGATAAAACAGAATCTGCAACGGAAAACCCCGGTGCTAGTGGAAAACGTGGATTGGGGCGGACACTACCGGGTAATCATCGGTTATGACGGCATGGGGACGGAAACGGCCAGTGACGATGTGCTGTTCCTGGCGGACCCCTTCGATACATCCGACCATTGGCGGGACGGTTACAATGTGACCAGTGCGGAGCGGTTCTACTATATGTGGTTTGACCACAAATTGTTCGGCAAAAACGAACAGGACAGATTATATGTCATCGCCAAACCGAAATAAGATTTGGTGTTGGAAAGGGGTTATTATGGGCAAATTCAAATATATTGAAAGCAAAATAAAAGGGGTATTTGTAATCGAACCCACGGTCTTCGGGGACAAACGGGGTTATTTTATGGAGACCTACAACGAAGAGGATTTCCGTCAGGCCGGGCTGGACTACCGCTT
>JAKSOM010000100.1 GCA_024405585.1 Acidaminococcaceae bacterium
TAGCCATGGTCCGTAAACAGCACACCCTGAATCTTTTTAACAATGGGGAAACGGTACTCCAATGTGGCCTTCAACATGGTGTTGCCGCGGAACTGGTCATCCTCATAGCCACGTAGGGTATCGCTGCCGCCCATGCTGAACCGCTGGCTCAAGGGCATATCGCCCTGGGCATAACCGGCCATCATCTGCAATGCCCAAACATTTTCACCCGCCGCCCGGAAGTAGTAACGGGTATCGATGGTGCATTTTACAAAGCTGAAGTCACCGCCCAAACCCTTGGAACTCTCGATGCTGGCGCTGAGGCGTTTGCCCTCGTGGGGGTCATAGATATTGTCACGGTTATCATAAATCTTGCCGATGGTTATGGAATGGGTCGTACCAAAATTCTCTTCACGACGTTCCTTGTCCGTCTTCGGATAATAATCCTTGATACGGGAATCATTGGGATGATTGTTATAATCCTTCTCGTAGTACTGGAAGTCCCTCTCGTAATCATCCGCCATACCCTTGTAAATATCATCACGATTTTTGAGGGTTACGTAGTTAGTGACAAACTCATTCTCCGCCCTTCTACTGAAAGTAAGCTCCTGGCCCCGGCGTTTCTTCTCGTAACGGGCCAATTTTTCATCATCAATATCATAATCCTCATATTCGTTGGTCACATCATACAGATTGACGGTCATACGGGTTTCATGCTTGTCTATCCAGGGCTTGGAATAGGTGAAGTCATAGTTCTTGTTATCCCTGCCGCCGAACTCCCAACGGATGCTGGCGCTGTCACCAGAACCGAAGAGATTCCTATCACCGATGGAAAGCTGGCCTACGAAGCCGTCCGCACTGGAGTAACCCGCACCGATACCGAATTGTCCGGTGTTCATTTCCTTAACGGTTACCTCCACCTCCACCGCACCGGGGGCCTGTCCCGGATTCAGTTTGATATTAACATCTTCAAAATAGCCCAGGTTCTGAATTCTGTTCATACTGCGGCGGGCTTTCTTGGCGTTGAAGGGCTCGTCTTTCTTCAAGGTGATTTCCCTCAAGATGACCTTGTCCTTGCACTTCACATTGCCCTTCACCTTGAAGTCCTCCACGATGCCTTCGTTAATCAGCACCCTGAGATAACCCTCATCATCCATGTGGGCATCACTGACCCTGGCCAAAATATAGCCGTTGGCACGATATTCCTCTTCCAAACCCGCAACCGCTTTGTTGATTTCCTGCAGATTGGCCACGGTACCGGGCTGCATATGGAACAGGGATTGAATCTTTTTCTCCGGTATTATGCTGTTCCCCTCAATAGAATAACCGTTATAGATGGAATTCTCACGAACCTCATAAACGATGGCCACACCACCGGTAACATTTTCGAAAACAGGCCTCATCTCGTAGAAAAGACCCGCCTCGTAGATGCTCTTCATATCCTCGTTGATGCCGGCCTCAGTAAGTTGCATGCCGGGTTTCTGCTTCAGCAGAGCCAGAACCTGCTCCTCCGGAACAGTAACAACACCAACCACACGCTGGCTCACAATATCTTTACCCAGATACGGTTGCAGGGCCTTTTGAATCGCCGTCAGTTCCCTTTGTTCGGGTTCCTCCGCATCTTCCCTGATAACCAAATCGTTTTCCTCAACCACCGGCGGATTGACTTCAGAAGGCAGCTTTTCGCCTCGGGCCTCACGGTCCGCTTTTTCCTTGGGGCTTTCCACCGCCTTTTCCAAGTCAGTCAAACTAATATCATTTCCTTGAGCCGCTTCGGTGTAAACGGGTATCGCCATCAATAATGCCATCAAACCCATACCGAACCGATTTAAATGCTTTCGTTTCATTTTTCCCCCCAAAAACAGTTGAATATTGACACAAATTTACGCTATTATAACACTTTACAACAATATATGCAATATATATGCAACAAATATATGCAACAAATATATGCAATAAATATGCAACAAAAAACTGCCCGCCGAAAGGCAGGCAGTTTTCTGCAAATTCATCGGTTACATCATGGGCATTCCGCCGCCGGCAGGCATTCCCCCGGCCGCAGGTTCGGGTTTAGGCAAATCCGCAACCAAACTTTCCGTGGTGAGCACCATGGCTGCAATACTTGCAGCATTTTGCAAAGCGGAACGGGTAACCTTGGTGGGATCCACAATACCCGCAGAAATCATATCCACATATTTTTCCTGCAAAGCGTCAAAACCCACACCTTTTTTACCGCCCCGGATGGTCTCAACAATTACCGCACCTTCCAAACCGCAGTTGTGGGCAATCTGGCGTACCGGCTCTTCCACAGCCCGGCTGACAATTTCTACACCGGTCTTTTCATCCCCGGCAACATTCAGTTTCTTCAGTGCCGCCTGGGCCTGCAGCAAAGCAGTGCCGCCGCCGGCAACAATGCCTTCCGCCACCGCCGCCCTGGTGGCATTCAGTGCGTCCTCAATACGCATCTTCTTTTCCTTAAGTTCTACTTCGGTAGCAGCGCCAACTTTAATCACCGCTACGCCGCCGGCCAATTTTGCCAAGCGTTCCTGCAATTTTTCACGGTCAAAATCGGAAGTGGTCTCGGCAATTTGGGCACGGATTTGGGCAACTCTGGCCTCAATGGCCTTCTTGTCCCCCATACCCTCAACAATGGTGGTGATTTCCTTGGACACACGTACCTGGCCTGCCTGACCCAAATCTTCCAAGGTGGCGCTGTCCAATTTCCTGCCCACTTCCTCACTGATGACAGTTGCACCGGTCAGAACCGCAATATCCTGCAACATGGCTTTGCGACGGTCGCCGAATCCGGGGGCCTTTACAGCCACTGCCTTGAAGGTGCCGCGGAGTTTGTTCACAACCAGAGTTGCCAACGCTTCGCCTTCAATATCTTCCGCAATAATCAAAAGTTCACGGCCGCCCTGAACCACCTTCTCCAAAACAGGCATAATGTCCGCAATCATATTAATTTTCCTGTCGGTAATCAGCACCAGAGGATTACGCATTACCGCTTCCATCTTGTCCGGGTCGGTAGCCATATAGGGACTGATATAACCCCGGTCAAACTGCATACCTTCCACGGTCTCCAACATGGTTTCCATGGTCTTGGATTCTTCCACAGTAATAACACCGTCATCACCGACTTTTTCCATGGCCTCGCTGATCAATTCGCCAATTTCCGCATCCCCTGCAGAAATGGAAGCCACCTGGGCTTTGGCCTTTTTGGTCTTAACGGTCTTGGATGTGGCCTTCAATTCCTCCACCACCACATCAACCGCTTTCTGAATACCCTTCTTCACGATCATGGGGTTGGCGCCTGCCGCCACATTACGCAAACCCTCCCGGATAATGGCCTGAGCCAAAAGGGTGGCGGTGGTGGTGCCGTCGCCGGCCACATCATTGGTCTTGGTGGCAACTTCCTTGACCAATTGAGCACCCATATTCTCAAAGGGGTCCTCCAACTCAATCTCTTTGGCAATGGTCACACCGTCATTGGTAATAAGGGGAGCACCATATTTTTTGTCCAACACCACATTACGGCCCTTGGGCCCCAAAGTAACTTTCACTGCATCAGCCAACGCATTTACGCCCCGCTCCAGGCAACGGCGGGCATCCTCATTGAATTTCATTTGTTTAGCCATCTCATCTCACCTCTTATTTCTTCTTCGCCTTGGCATCCTTCACAAACTTGCCAAGAATCTCACGCCCGGGAATCAACAAATATTCTTTCCCGTCAATCTTAACCTCCGTGCCGGCATACTTGGCAAAAAGCACTTCGTCACCCACTGCCACATCGGGCTTGTCAACTTTGCCGTTGTCAAGCATTCTGCCGTCCCCCACAGCAATCACCTTGCCGGTCTCTTTCTCATACTCCCCGCGGATCTCTGTCTCCGTCATGGATCTTGTGCAGGGAATATCACCATAAAAATAATCCGCGTGAGTCGTACCCATCACCGGGATGGCTTTACCTGCCTGTGCAAAGGACGTTGCCCAGCGGGAATGCGTGTGGACGATTCCGCCGCAGGCCGGGAATGCTTTGTACAGTTCTACATGGGTAGCCGTATCGGAGGAGGGGTTGTA
>JAKSOM010000101.1 GCA_024405585.1 Acidaminococcaceae bacterium
CTTTGCTCCCCAATCAACACCACATGGCTGCCGGGGATGTCTTTGGTGTGGAACCAGAGGTCGTTGGCTTTGGCGTAGCGGAAGGTCACCAGGTCGTTTTGCCGGTTGTTTTTGCCGATGTAGATTATCCCATCCGCCAGTTGGATTTTCAGGGGTTGGCTAAGGGGTTGGGGGGCCTTTTTGCCTTTGGGTTTTCTAATGTAGCCGGAGTTTTGCAGTTCCTGTTTGATTTCTTCCACTTCCTCACGGGTCAATACCAGGGTGAGGGAGTTTTCTATTTCCCCCAGGTAGCGTGCCTCTTCCTGGGTGGCGGCAATCTGTTTTGCTATTTCCGTTTTGGCCCGTTTCAGTTTGGCGTATTTTTTGTAGTAATTTTGGGCATTGTCGTTGGGGGTGAGGGCTGCGTTTAGGTCGATTTGCAGGGGTGCACCGTCATAGATATTGTCCAGGGTGCAGGATTTTGCACCTTTGTCAATGCTCCCGAGGTTAGCCATGAGGGTGTCCGCCTTCTGCCGGTATTCCTCCGCATTTTCCGCCTGTTGCAGGTCCTGCTGTTGCAGGGCCAGTTTTTTGGCCAGCCGTTTTACTTCGTTTCTGACCATGCCCAAAAGTTGTTTCTGTTGGTCCAGTTGCAGGGGTTTGGCCGCCATTTTTTCTTGTATCAGTTTGTTGGTTTGGTCATCGGCCGGGGCGGAACATTGCTGTTGCAAGTCCAAGAGGGCCTGCTGCAAATCCGCTGCTTCCGCCAATCTTTGAGCGGTTCTTTTGCCGATGCCTTGCAAAGAAGCAAGGATTTTATCTGCCAGAGTTTCCCCCGGTTTGTTGCCGATGACCGCCGCCAGTATCTTGGCTTCCACCGCCAGGGGATGGAGTTTGGTTTTTGTTTGCTCCGGCGGAACATAGTCCAGCCCCGGAAGTATGCTGCGGGTGCGGTTGATGGCGGGGCCGATATGTTTGAGGCAGTTGATGATTCTGTTGTTTTCCAAGAGGATGATGTTGGAGTTGCGGCCGGTGAGTTCAAAGACCAGTTCTTTGGGAGTGTATTTGTCGCCGGGGATGGGGGCGTTGATTTTGAGGATGATGATGCGGTCAAAATTCAGTTGTTCCACCCTTTCGATGTAGCCGTCCTCAAAATGTTTTCTCAGCAGCATGCAAAAACCCGGCGGTTCCGCCGGAGTGGGGAGCACTCCTTCGTGGATATAGAGGGCAGGACCGTTGCCCCCCAAATCCGCCAGCAGGCGGATGTTTTTTTTGCCCCGGCATTCAAAGAGTACGGATTGGGGTGTGGGCATAAAAATTCTTTGTATTTGCACTCCCGCCAATTCCTGTTGCAGGTATTTGGTTTGTTTGTAAAGGTCTATCGCTTCAATGTTCATTTACATAATCCTCGCTTTTTCTTTTGGGTTTCTGTGTAAAGTGGAAACACAAAGAGAAAATTTTAAATTTTTCTCGTTTAATTGTACACATTATATACCAAGTCCAATAGAATAGTAAAGCATTTGTTTGTTCAGATACGGAGGAAATATGTTGCGAAGTATGACGGGGTTTGGCCGGGGAAATTTTGAGAGCCAAACCTTTAATATCTGTGTGGAGATGAAGAGTGTTAACAGCCGCTACAGCGAGATTAACATTCGTTTGCCCCGTTTTTTGAATCCTTTGGAGGATAGCATCCGCAAGGAGATTCAAAAGAGCATCAGCAGGGGAAAGGTGGATGTTTTCATTTCTGCCGATTATGAGGTGGGGGACAATGTAAAACTCCAGGTGGATGCCGGGCTGGCTTTGGCCTATCACAATGCTTTGAAGGAAATTGCCCAGGCGGTGCAGCTGGATGCCAACAGTATGGGTCCCGGCCAGGAAATAAGTTTTTTGGCCAAGACGCCGGAGGTGCTGAAGCTGAAGGAAGGCCTCTTTGATGTGGAGGGGGTACGCCCCCAGGTGATGGCTACGGTGCAGGAAGCCCTTCAAGGTCTTTTGGAAATGCGGCAGGCGGAGGGGGCCAATATCAAGAAAGATTTTCTTTTCCGGGCCGACAAGGTTTTGGAACTGGTGACAGCCATTGAGGAACGGAGTCCCCAGGTGGTGGCGGAGTATCAGGAGAAGTTGCGTCAACGTCTGCAGGAGACCTTGGACAAGGAAAATATCAAGGTTGATCCGGACAGAATTTTGCAGGAGGTGGCCATTTTTGCCGACAGGACGGCCATTACTGAGGAAATCATCCGGCTCAAGAGCCATGTGAAACAGTTCAAGGCCATGTTGGAGAGCGCTGAGCCGGTGGGCAGGAAACTGGATTTTCTGATTCAGGAGTTCAACCGTGAGGCCAATACCATCGGTTCCAAGGGCAACGATTGCGGCATAGCCCAGACGGTTATCGATTTGAAGGCGGAGATTGAAAAAATTCGAGAGCAGGTGCAGAACATTGAGTAAGGGTTTGTTGATTGTAGCAAGCGGGCCCAGCGGTGTGGGCAAGGGGACCATTAACCGTATGATGATGGAACGGTTGTCCGGGATTGAATATTCCATCAGCGTTACCACCCGATCACCCAGGGGCGGGGAAGTGAACGGCAAAGATTATTTCTTTGTGAATAAATCCACTTTCTTCAATATGATGAATGAAGACAAACTCCTGGAGTATGCGGAGGTTTTCGGCAATTATTACGGCACTCCCAGGGAGTATGTGGAAGGGGAGTTGGCGGCCGGCAGGGATGTGCTTCTGGAAATTGATGTGCAGGGCGCCCTGCAGATTAAGGAAAAGATTCCTGAGGCGGTTACGGTTTTCTTTTCGCCGCCCAATATGGACGAGTTGGAAAAGCGTTTGCGGGGCCGGGCCACGGAAGAGGATGACGTGGTCATCCGGCGTCTGATGGATGCCGCCTGGGAATTGAGTCAGCAGAACAAATATGACTATGTGCTGATTAATGATGAGTTGAACAGGGGTGTTGACAAATATATTGAGATTATAAAGAAAGAAAGGGAGAAGAGAAAATGAGTATTATCAGTCCTTCCATTGATAAATTGGCCACCATGGCCGACAGCAGATACACTTTGGTAATTATGGCCGCCAAACGTGCCAGGGAAATTACCTATGAAAACTTCGGCTGCAATATGCTGGAGAAGGAGGTTTCTGCCGCATTCAAGGAAATTATGGGGAATAAGATCACTTATCGCCGTGACAAGGAGTAGGGAGCTTTGTTATGTTAAAGGGTAAGAATGTTTTGCTGGCTGTCACCGGGGGCATCGCCTGCTACAAAGCGGTGGATTTGACCAGCCGTCTGGTGAAGGCCGGGGCACAAGTGAAAGTCATGATGACGGAGCATGCCGCCAAATTTGTACAACCCCTGTTGTTCCGGGAAATTTCCCACAATCCTGTGGCTCTTTCCCTGTGGAATGACGAAGGTGAGTTTTATGCGGAGCATATCCGGTTGGCCCAATGGGCGGATATTTTGGTAGTGGCCCCAGCCACCGCCAATGCCCTGGCAAAATTTGCCCAGGGTCTGGCGGATGATTT
Source organism: Acidaminococcaceae bacterium (assembly GCA_024405585.1). Classification (GTDB taxonomy): domain Bacteria; phylum Bacillota; class Negativicutes; order Acidaminococcales; family Acidaminococcaceae; genus Phascolarctobacterium_B. The sequence goes on from JAKSOM010000101.1 coordinate 3,506, forward strand.
GGTGAGCACCACTTTTTTGGCGGTTCCTTCCGATAAACCCATCATGCTGTGTCCGGCTATGAATTGTGATATGTATGCCAATGTTGCCACCCAGGCCAATTTAACTAAATTGACTGAGCGTAAAAATGTTGTTGCAGTTGAGCCCGCAGAAGGGGTATTGGCCTGCGGCCAGGTGGGTCCCGGGCGTTTGCCGGAACCTCAGGAATTGGCAGAGCATATCGATGCGGTTTTAGGCAGGAAATTTGGGGATTTTGCAGGGAAGCATATTCTTGTTACAGCGGCAGGAACCAGGGAGGGCATTGACCCCGTCCGTTTCATTGGCAACCGTTCCAGCGGCAAGATGGGTTATGCCATTGCCAGGGCCGCCATAAGCCGGGGGGCAGAGGTAACGTTAGTTTCCGGCCCCAGCCGTGAAGTTTCCCCCCATGATGTTCATTTTGTCCAAGTGGAATCCACTGAAGAAATGCGTCAGGCCTGTCTGAAGGCCTAT
>JAKSOM010000102.1 GCA_024405585.1 Acidaminococcaceae bacterium
TATTTGGGACATTTTCCCTTGTGGTATATTGGGACATTATCACTTGTGGCCCATAGTTGGTTTTGGATAGGTTGACTATAGGTTGACTTTTTAGCATATCTATATTAAAATAGCATCTATCCAATCGAATAATGGTGGACCATGGGTGAATGGTCCGCTTTTTGCATACTTTTTGTATGACAAATTTTTGTGAGAGGAGGTGAAAATCATTTTAACATTAGTTGCAGTTGCTATTATTGCTTTGGCTGCCGGCGGTGCTGGAGGGTTCTTCTACAGGAAGAATGTGGCGGAAGCCAAGATTGGCACGGCGGAGGAGAAAGCTAAGAATATAATTAGCCAGGCAGAAAGAAATGCTGCAGCACGGAACAAGGATATGCTGTTGGAAGCCAAGGAAGACATCCACCGTATGCGTAGCGAGATGGAACGGGAGTCCAAGGAGCGGCGTGCGGAGTTGCAAAGGTCCGAGAGGCGTCTGGTCCAAAAGGAAGAGAATCTGGACCGGAAGATTGAATCCTTCGAGAAGAAGGAGGAACGGATTGCCCAAAAGGAGCAGGTTCTGAATGCAACCCAGGAGAAAGTGGATGCCATGTACAACCAGCAGGTTCAGGAGTTGGAACGGTTGAGCGGTTTGACTGCGGACCAGGCCAAAGCCGAACTGTTGGCCAACTTGGAGGATGAGGTTAAGCACGATTCCGCTGTGATGATTAAGGAAATCGAGCAACAGACCAAGGATGATGCCGACAAAAAGGCCAGGGAGATTATTTCCCTTGCCATTCAGCGCTGTGCTGCGGATCACGTGGCGGAGACCACCGTTTCTGTCGTGGAATTGCCTAATGATGAAATGAAAGGCCGTATTATCGGCCGTGAGGGACGCAATATTCGTGCATTGGAGACATTGACAGGTATTGAGCTGATTATTGACGATACGCCGGAGGCGATTCTAATTTCCGGGTTTGACCCAGTGCGGCGGGAGATTGCCCGTATCGCATTGGAGAAATTGATCAGCGATGGCCGTATCCATCCTTCCCGTATTGAGGAGATGGTGGAGAAGGCCCAAAGGGAGGTGGAGCAAAAGATCAAGGAGGCCGGGGAACAGGCAACCTTCAAGGTGGGGGTTCATGGTCTGCATCCGGAGGAAGTCAAGCTTTTGGGCCGGCTCCGTTATCGTACCAGCTTTGGGCAGAATGTGTTGAACCATTCTGTGGAAGTGGCCAATTTGGCAGGCATTATGGCTTCCGAATTGGGTGTTGATGTGAATTTGGCGAAGAGGGGCGGACTTCTTCATGATATCGGCAAGGCGGTTGACCACGAGGTGGAAGGCAGCCATGTGGAACTTGGTGTTGAGGTGGCCAAGAAATACCGGGAGAACGATTTGGTGGTTAATTGTATCGCTGCTCACCACGGTGATACGGAAACCAAATGCGTGGAGGCGGTTCTGGTCAGTGCGGCGGATGCCGTTAGTGCTGCAAGGCCCGGTGCACGCCGGGAGACCCTGGAAAACTATCTGAAACGCTTAACTCGATTGGAGGAAATCTCCGAATCCTTTGAGGGTGTGGAGAAATGTTATGCGGTTCAGGCGGGCAGGGAAATCCGGATTATGGTCAAGCCGGAGAAGATTTCCGATGATGACAGCATTATTTTGGCAAGGGATGTGGCCAAGAAGATTGAGGCGGAAATGGAGTATCCCGGCCAGATCAAGGTGGTTATTGTCAGGGAGACCCGGGCGGTTGATTACGCCAAATAATTTTGCAAATTTTAAGAGGGCGCTGTTGAGACAGCGCCCTCTTTGTGTTATAATAGGGACGGAGGAACATAGGTAATGATTATAAATGGAGCAGGCGGGTGCTACGAGAACCGCTATTACGAATTGGATGTGAATTCGGCCTGGAATATGGTGTTGCAGACACTGAATGACATGGGTGTCCAGGTTGATGAATGGAGCCAGGAAGAGCATCTGGTGAAGTTCCACAATGTGAAGAAGATCATGCAGGTTTTGGTGCGGGACATGGGGAACGAAACCGTGGAGATTGCTATGGACAGCCGTGGCAAGCATCTTTTGGCGTATTGCTGGCACAAGGAGAACAAGGAAGTGGAAATGTTCTTTGATTTTTTTGAGGAGCATTTGCATGCTTTCAGCGCTTATGTGATTTGTCCTACTTGCGGCCGGAAGATCAGTTCTTTTGCCAGTCAGTGCCCCGATTGCGGGCAGAAGATTTTGCAGAGGAGATAAAAAAAGAAACCAAATACTTTTGTATTTGGCTTCTTTTTGTCAGCAGTTATACTGAACGGTTTACTTTGCCGGAACGGAGACAACGGGTGCAAACATTGATATGTTTGATGACGCCGTCTGTAACAGCACGAACTTTTTGCAAATTGGGTTTCCAAGTATGATTGGAATGACGGTTAGAGTGGCTTACTCTGCAACCCGCCTGAGTGCCCTTACCGCAGATATCACAATAATTTGCCATTGTTCCTACCTCCTATGTCAATTCGTGACTTCCAAATAAGCTTTAGTATTGTAGCACAAAGAAAAAACATTTGCAAGGGATAAAAGAGGAATATTATGTGGTGGAAAGAATCAGTTAAAACTTTGCCCGGTGTGGGGATGAAGAGGGCCCTGGAGTTGGAGTCCTTGGGAATTTATACGATTGGTGATTTGCTTTATTTCTATCCACGTCAGGGGGCTTACCTGGATTATAGCCAGGTGAAGAACCTGAGGGAATTGACGGTGGACGGGTCCAAGCAGATTTTTAAGGCGAGGATTGTCAGAATCAACAGCGTACATCAGGGGCGCAAGCCCTTTGTGAGTATCACTGTAGGTGATGAGACCGGGTATGCGGATATTTATTTGTTCGCCAACCAACGGTATCTGGTGCGGAAATTTAAGCCGGATGATGAGGTTCTGGTCATCGGACGGGTGAAGATGGGTTATGTGACCAAGTTGGTGACACCGGAACTTATGCAGCATCTGGAGGAGGATGCCAAGGCACCGGGGATTTTGCCGGTGTATTCTTTGGCGGGGGGGCTGACCCAGAACTTTTTGCGTAAACTGATGAAGACCGCTTTGGAAATGGCCCAGAAGGATTTGCCGGAGAGTTTGCCCCAATGGCTTTTGACCCGCCTGCATCCCATGGGACGCCTGGAAGCCCTGAAAAACATTCATTTTCCGGAGAATAAGATTAAGTTGCAACGTGCCCGGGAAAGGTTTGTTTTTGAAGAGTTGTTTCTGTTGCAGTGCGGACTTTTGTATTACCGTAATGATGCTCTTAGCGGGTCAGCGTTGAACCTGGGTCAGAACGGTGCCATGGTGGCTTCTGTGCTTTCCCATTTGCCTTATCGTCTTACTCCGGCCCAGGAGAAGGCCTGGCAGGAAATTACCTCCGATTTGGAGAGCATCAAGCCCATGCACAGGATTTTGCAGGGTGATGTGGGCAGCGGCAAGACCGCAGTGGCCGCATTAGCTTTGGCCAAGGCGGCGGAGAGCGGTTATCAGGCCGCCATTATGGCACCTACGGAAATTTTGGCGAGACAGCATTATCTGACCCTGTCGGAGCAGTTGAAACCTGCGGGAATCAAGGTAGGGATGTTGGTGGGCGGCATGAAGCACAGGCCCAAGAGCAAGGTGCAGGATGCTAAGTTGAATACGCAGTTGGAGTTGTTGCGGAAGGAAAGACCTTGGCACAGGGATGAGGGGGACGTGTTCGAGACCCGTGAGGATGTGCTGGAGGCCTTGGCTTCCGGATATATGCAGGTGGTGGTGGGGACTCATGCTCTGCTGCAAGATGATGTGGTTTTCAAGGATTTGGCTTTGGTTATTACGGATGAGCAGCATCGGTTTGGTGTGGAGCAACGAGCGAAACTCTCTGCCAAGAGCGGGCAAGGTGTGCATACCCTGGTTATGACGGCTACACCCATCCCAAGGACTTTGGCCTTGACGGTATACGGGGATTTGGATATCAG
>JAKSOM010000103.1 GCA_024405585.1 Acidaminococcaceae bacterium
ATCTCCACACGGCTGATGCCGCTGAGGAACAATTTTTCCATTATGAACTCGCGAATGCGGATATCTTCCAAAAGGAATTTCTGATAATCTTTGCCGGCGAACCATTTGGACTCCCAGGTCTTGATGACGCCAACACGAAATCCATGCGGATTAACTTTTTGACCCAATTTCTGATTTCCTCCTTCGCCCTTATTTCTTCTTCTCGCCAACCTTGACGGTTACCCGGCAAGTACGCTTCAAAATTCCGAATGCCTGGCCACGGGAACGGGGATGAATCCTCTTCAACGTGGGGCCTGCGTCAACAAAAATTTCCGTTACGAAAAGTTTGTCAGCATCCATATCGAAATTATGTTCAGCGTTGGCAACAGCGCTCTTCAACGCCTTTTCAACGGCCTCGCAACCAACCTTAGGAGTGAACTTCAGGATTGCAAAGGCTTCATTAACCGCTTTGCCACGGATCAGATTGATGACAATCCTTACCTTGCGGGGGCTAATGCGGATATTCTTGGCAACTGCATATGCTTCCATAAATTATCCCCTCCTAATTATTGTGCAGGTGCGGCTTTTGAACCGCCTGCAACCTCGGTGCTCTTGTCGCCGTGACCCCTAAAGGTACGGGTCGGAGCAAATTCTCCAAGTTTATGACCGACCATATCCTCAGTAATGAATACGGGAACATGTTTGCGTCCGTCATGAACCGCGATAGTATGACCGATAAAGCTGGGAAGAACTGTGGAGGCGCGGCTCCATGTCTTGACAACTTTCTTGTCATTGGCGGCATTCAATGCGTCAATCTTCTTGAGCAGTGCTTCTTGGACAAAAGGTCCTTTTTTAACTGATCTAGACACTCTTCTTTCTCCTTTCCCTATTCATTAACCGTTACGACGCTTCAGGATAAGCTTCGTGGAGGCCTTCTTGTTCTTGCGGGTACGTGTACCGAATGCACACTTGCCCCAAGGAGTAACAGGACGTTTGCGGCCGACCGGGCTGTGGCCTTCACCGCCGCCATGGGGATGGTCATTAGGATTCATAACAACACCACGGTTTGCAGGACGGATACCCAGCCAGCGGCTGCGGCCCGCCTTGCCGATGGAAATATTTTCGAACTCCAAATTGCCTACCTGACCGATGGTGGCGCGGCAATTGATGTGAACCTTGCGGATTTCGCCGCTGGGCAAACGGAGCAGGGCATAATCCCCGTCCTTGGCCATCAGCTGTGCAAAGGCGCCGGCACCGCGTGCCAACTGGCCGCCCTTGCCGATCTTCATTTCCACATTGTGAACCTGAGTACCCAAAGGAATATCCTTCAGGGGCAAAGCGTTACCTACGATAATGTCCGCCTTGGAACCGCTTTCAATCTTTTGGCCAACCTTCAGTCCCAAAGGAGCCAAAATGTAGCGTTTCTCGCCATCGGCGTATGCCACCAGGGCAATGCGGGCATTGCGGTTGGGATCATATTCGATGGTCTTGACGGTGGCAGGAATGCCATCCTTGTTACGTTTGAAATCAATGATACGGTACAAACGTTTGTGGCCGCCGCTCTGATGACGGACGGTCATCTTGCCGGTATTGTTGCGGCCGGCATGTTCCGTAACTTTTTCCGTCAACGGATAATACGGTTTGTCCGTTGTCAGCTCCGCAAAATCACTGCCGGTAATGAAACGGCGGCTGGGTGATGTGGGGCGATAAGTTTTAATTCCCATTATTTCTCTTCTCCTTACATCCCTTCGAAGAGGGTAATCTTAGACCCGTCGGCCAACTTCACGACTGCCTTTTTCCAATCGCTGCGTTTGCCCACAAATCTACCCATGCGTTTAGTTTTACCAAGCACACGCATGGTAGTAACATCAGCAACTTTCACATTGAAAATCGCTTCCACTGCCTGACGGATTTCCACCTTGTTGGCCGTCATAGGAACCTCAAAGGTGTACTTGTTTTCATTCATCATGGCCTGCGTCTTTTCCGTAATCACGGGACGCTTGATAATATCACGAGGATTAACTGCCATTATCCGAGCACCTCCTCAATTGCGGGAATAACTGCCTTATCCAAAATGATCTTGTTGGCATTCAGGATATCCATACAGTTCAATCCCATATTAGTAATAACCTTAACCTTAGGCATGTTGGCTGCGGATTTCTCCACATTGGTATTGCCCTCCACGGTGATGAAGAGGACTTTCTTGTCAACTGCATCAAAGGCCTTAACTACAGCCACGGCCTGTTTGGTCTTGATAACGTCAAACTTAACATTCTCAACAACCACCAGCTCATCAGCAGCAACCTTGCTGCTCAAGGAGCAGGCAATGGCAGCCCTGCGCATCTTGCGGGGCATTGCCTTGGCATAACTGCGGGGTTTGGGACCGAAGGTAACACCACCACCTACCCAAATACTGCTGCGGATACTGCCGCAACGGGCATGGCCGGTACCTTTCTGTCTCCAGGGTTTTCTGCCGCCGCCCCGTACTTCGCCACGTTTCTTGGTGGAAGAAGTGCCTTGACGCATTGCAGCCATTTGCATTACAACTGCCTGATGTACCAGACCGGGATTGAACTCACGGCCGAATACTTCAGCATTTAACTCAATTTCACCGACTTCTTTGCCGGTCAAATCATATACTTTAGCCATTATAAGCGGGCCTCCTTCCTTAATTATTTCTTAGCTTTCTTCGCCTGCTGGATTTGAGGCGGTTTAATCGGTTTGATGGTCTCCCTGATAGTTACGCAGCTGCCGGTTGCACCGGGGATGCCGCCACGCACCAACAGCAAATTTCTCTCCTTGTCCACCCGGACGATCCGAAGATGCTGAACAGTAGCATGATCAACACCCATATGGCCGGGAAGACGTTTGCCGGGCATTACCCTGCCGCCCGGGCCGGAATAACGGGGACCCATGGAACCGGGTTCACGATGGCTCTTGGAACCGTGTTTCATCGGGCCGCGACCGAAATGATAACGCTTGGTTGTGCCGGCGAAACCCTTGCCACGGGTGATGCCCAAAGCATCCACCACATCGCCCTCTGCGAAAACATCACAGGTAATCTGGTCGCCGACCTTGTATTCTACGGCTTTGTCGCTGCGGAGTTCCCTCAGCCAGCGAACTGCTTTCACGCCGGCTTTCTTGAACACGCCCGCCATGGGTTTGGTAACATTCTTTTCACGGATGTCGCCGAAACCGATAACAGCAGCATCATAGCCGTCATTTTCCATATTTTTGACTTGCAGCACCACGCAAGGACCTGCTTCAACAACTGTAACAGGAATCAAAGCGCCGTCAGCCGCAAATACCTGGGTCATGCCCAGCTTTTTGCCAATAATCGCTTTAGCCATTTATATTTCCTCCTCTTACAGTACCTTGATCTCAATATCCACACCGGCAGGCAGATCAAGACGCATCAAACTGTCAACCGTCTTGGGACTGGGCTCAAGGATATCAATCAATCTTTTGTGGGTACGCATCTCGAACTGCTCACGGCTGTCCTTGTTGACATGGGGTGAACGCAAGATGGTATAAATGTTTTTCTCCGTGGGCAGGGGAATGGGCCCGGAAACCAGGGCTCCGGTACGATTTGCCGTGTCCACAATCTTGGCAGCACTCTGGTCAAGTGCCTTGTGGTCATACGCCTTCAGACGTATTCTGATTTTCTGACTCTTAGCCATTAAAGTTTTTCCTCCTAATTCGCCCGGACTCATGATGGTCCGAACTTACTCCGTGGGAAAACCACGCACTCTGGCGTGCAACCTCCCACTTCACAGTCAATCATTTTTTCCGCCCGCCCCAGGCGGGCGGAAAAAACAACCTTATGATTATTCTTCGATTTCGATTACCCTGCCGGAACCAACGGTACGGCCGCCTTCACGGATAGCGAAACGCAGGCCTTGCTCGATGGCGATGGG
>JAKSOM010000104.1 GCA_024405585.1 Acidaminococcaceae bacterium
CGCCCCACGCCTGGGGCGGAAAAAGTTCATCCCTCACACCTAAAACCTAACACCTAACACCTGACACCTAACACCTAACACCTGAAAGCTAAACTCCTAATCACATCCCCGCCGCTGATGCCATTGGCAAAGGGCAGCCGCAACAAATCCCAACGCATATCCGGGTCATTGTCATAGATTCCATAGCCGTCCATATCCGCCACCTCCGCATGGGTCATAACCGTATCCGCACTGATAGGAATATCCGCACCCCGGCAGATGATGGCCACCGCCCTGGCCATGCTTTTGATTTGCTCCGGTGTGGGTACGGCCTGTTTGCCGAAACTGATGAGGCCATCCCTGCTGATCTTGGCCCCCCTGGCTGCCTCAATGGCAATCCCCACAGCACCGGTATTTCTGAGCCAGGTGTGGGCCTTCACCTCCGCCAAATCCCCCATAACCGCCGGTGCTTCAATGGTACCGTCCTTATCCACACACAGGTGATAATCATCGTAACAATGGCCATAATTCCCCGCCGTCCAATGAAGATAAATGGTGTTGATTTTGCCCCTCGCCGCCTGGGCGAGGGACAACAACTCATCCGGAGTCACAACACGTTTCTTACTGCACAACATAAGCACCCCCCTATCATTCGCCTGCAGCGGCAGACACAGGAATGGTGATGGTTACCGTACGGTAGTAGCAGTTGCTGATTTCCGCCAAATGGCCGCCGGAAGCGGTCAAAATAGCATCACCGTCAATAATTTCCTGCATAGCGGCGGTGACTTCCTCCAAACTCAGATTCTGCTTGGGGTCCTTAACGACAATGGACTTTTCGTCATTGTTCTCATCCAAAAACACCAATACCAAAGTTTCGCTGTTTCCCATGATTATTCCTCCTTTCCTTGCTCATTTTGCTTGTCCTGAGGGTCAGCACCCTTGTCGGAGCCCACCCTCGGTTTGCGGCAGACCCGGCTGCTCCGGCCGAGAATGCCCTGTTCAATGCCGGCCCTAATAACCAGCTGTAACAAACTCTTCAAATCCCTGTTCATAAAAATTTCCTCCTTACTCCTCTTCCACTTCCTGCAACAGATTCTTGTCGCTGAAAATAACCTTCATCACAGTATCAGTCATCAGCCCGCCCAAGGCCTTAGCGGTATTGTAAATATCATCATCGGTGGCCTCAGGGTTGATGGAACTGAAACTGCGGTTCTTCAACTTGGTGCTGCCGCTGGCAGATACGCCGTTGTTGACGCTAATGGTCAAAGTGCGACCCAACAAAGTTTTCTCAACACTGGTCATACTCTCCAACCTCCTTTCCTGCAAATTTGAAACCTGCCGGCGGGTACCTCACCGGGGGCTTCAACCTATACACAGTCATGGAAGCAAAAAACTGTAACCCCCTTTTGCAAAAAAAATCGGGAATGTGCGTCCACACTCCCAATTACTGACGATTACATGCTGTAACCGCCCAACAGTTCCCTGATCAGGGGAACCGCCTTCAACCTTTCCCTCGCCGTATTAAGATGCTGGGAAGCGGTCTTACGGCTCACCCCCAAACGCTCCGCCACCTCCGTCACCGTCAGGCACTCAGTGACCATAGGATAGAACACCGCAAATTGCCTGTCTGATAATAAAGGTCTCACTACATCAAATATCAGCTGCCTGTCGAACTCCGGCATATAGCCCTCCTCAGGGAACTGAAAATCCTCATCCGGCAGGGTCTCCGCCTGGGATCTTTCAAAATTCCGCTTCATCCTGCGGTTGAGATGATTGTAGATACATTTGCAGGCATAATTCTCAAAATCCTTTTGGGAACTGCCCTTAAACCCATCCATAGCGTGAGTAAAGGCCTCACAGGCATCACCCACCCCATCCTCGCCCAAATACAGGGCATAATGGTGACCCTTGGCAATCTTCTCAATTAGGGGCATATACATTACCCCCAATTCATCTCTTGCGGACTGATTACGGTTTTGTGCTGCCTCCAGCAGCAGGGAAAAGTTTTCGTAGCTGTTACTATTACGAATAATCATTTCTACCTCCCAATTCGTAGAAAAAGTGATTATCCGTAGGAAGACGGGCCCGTCTTATGTAGCTACAGCCCACGAATATTTATTTATAACGCCGCCGTTGCGGCGCTATTGCCAAAAGAAAAAGCCAGACAAATAACAGAAAACTCTGTTACCGCCTGGCTTAGATGTCTAACGCTCTTACCCAGTGTCAGTTACTCTTTTGTAAAATTAAAACAAACGACTTGCATTTTGGACACTTGCTTTTGATGCTATATTTTATTATTGCCTCTTTTTCAGTTATCTGCCTGACCACATATTTTCCCCCATAATACTCCAACAACTTGTGTCGGCATCTGGGACATCTTACCGCCACCACCTGCAATATTTTTCCCTCCCTTCAAAAAATGTTTGTAAGCAAATTGCTTACATTTGAAGCAAAAAAATATTGACTAATCGTCCCTGATGAGGGAAATTTGGTCTTCACTAAGTTTGTTACAACTTATATAATTCAATTCATCCAAACGGTAATAGGCCGCCTGTGCGGAAACATCAAACACCTCCACCATCATATTCACAAATTCAAAAACAACCTCACCGGAAGACAATTCTTTTCCGAACCCTTTTTTCATAATATCCACAGCCCTTTTGGGCATCAGAAAGGCGCTGGCAAACTTGTCGGCATGCCACTCCCGCCAACGTTCATCCGACCACTTCGGCATATTGAAACTATCCTCCCTTTGGTTAACCGTACGGCACTCCGTATAACATGGCCTTTCACATTCAGTCGCAAACAACTCCATCTGGTCCGGGTTGTAATTGTAATACCGCCGGTGAAACACCCAGTGGCCGCACTCATGGGCAACCGTAAACCGGTAGCGATGCCGCTGACGACTGTTGCTTGCCAACTCCTTGTTGATAATTATTGTACCGCACCTGAGATCCTCATAATCGCAAAAAACCGTCATACCAAGAACAGAACTATCACCAACGAAAAAGCGATAATCCAAATCCAAACGCAAATAAAACTCGGTAAAATTGTCAACATCCAAGGCCTGTGGCCGCTCCAACGCCGCCGGACAAAAATCCTGAACAAAATTCTGGGCAATATCCCCTATCTTTTCTTTCCTTACGATTGGCATTCCTTTTTTATCAATGCGAAATTCCGGCCTGTACATTATTTCCCTTTCCTCTTGTTTTCCAATTCCTTAATAAACCTGTCCCAATCGCTCTTGTTGGCCTGCAAATCCCTGGCCTTGCGAAGGGCAACCGCCACATACTCCTTTTCCATAATATACTTAGGAATATCCGGGGCAATAGTCTTTTTCGTTTGCCCCGCCAAATCGAACAAAGTCATCCTGTCCTTTGGAGACAAAGAAAGCTTGACCGCTATTTTCTCCAATTTGTCAATGGGCGGAGCGTTCCGCCTGTTCTTCTCAATATCGCTTAAATAAGGGGCGGTTATGCCTATGGCATCCGCCAACTCCCTATATGACACCCCTCTTTCGATCCGCTTGGCATGTAAAAAATCCCCAAACAATCTCTCTTCCATCACAACCCCCTTCTTTTCGTATGCTATATGCTTACACTCAATTTGCTTACATTATAACAGATGAAACGAAAAAGTCAAGAAGAATATTTGCAAAGCAAAAACACTTTCACTGCTTTAACAAAACCTCTTTGCCATGCTACATTGTGCAAAGCGTTGCTTTGCCCGGGAGCGGAACCTTGAAACCCCTTCGCCAATCCTTAAAACGTCCATCTCGGTTACTTCG
>JAKSOM010000105.1 GCA_024405585.1 Acidaminococcaceae bacterium
GCTGATGGCCGGAGTGGAGCGGAGCGACACAGCGAGTTGTTACAACTCCAGTGCGTTGTCGGGGAGGATGTTTAGGGGGTCCTTGTGGATGGGGGTGGCCTCCGTGATTGCGCTGCCGGCGGAAGAGGGGCGTAGGGCGGCCAGTTTCTTTTCCAGTTCCAGCACCTCCAGTCCCAGCCCTTTGGCCAGTGTCAGCATTTCCTTCGTTGTGAGGCGGTACCTTAGCATGGCTATCAGGGCGGGTATCAGCCAGGCGGGGGTTGCGGTTTTGTCCTGTTGGGCTAAATAGGTCAGAACCAATGCCTCGGTTACTTCCGCTTCCTTCGCCGTTAAAAGTTCCTTGCCCGTATGGGCCAAGGTGTCGCAGAGGGCGGTGAGCCGCTCCGGAACCGTGGCTTTGCTGTCGTCAAGGATCAGGTGCAGCAGGTTTTCTAAGTGGATGACCTGCTCACTTTTTTCGTCCAGTTTCAGCTGCCGCCGGATGATGCGGAGCTGTTCCCAGGCCTTTTGCATGTCTTCTTCGGTCCAACGGTAGGGCAGTTTGATGCTCATGCGGATTTGGGCGTCCAGGGTGCGGATGTCATGGCGATCCCTTTTTTCGTAGGGTTGGGTCTGGGCGGACTTCAGCAGTTCGGCTGCGAATTCCTTGAGTTTCTTTCGCTTTCTGTATCTTTTGTCACATTCGTTGTGGGTTAGATTTTTTTGTTGCTTTTTGTGTTGTAAGGCCAATTTTTGATTCCTTTCTGAAAAGCGTGAAAATTGCGTAATTTTTGTAAGAAATTACGCAATTTTCGGAGTTTTTGTCTTGCGATCCCCTTTGAGGGGGATGTTGTTTGGCCCAAACCCCATTCTGCAGAGGGCAGAGGCGGGGTTTGGGCAGATAAAGGCCCCGGCGGAACAAGCGCCGGGGCCTTTGGGTTGGGGGCGGTTATTCGCCGCCGCCGGGGTTGGTCAGAGCAATCTTGCTGACTACACGGTAGTAGCAGTTGTTGACGCTATCGAGGGTCTTGCCTTTCGGCGTAACCAGGACCCCGTCGGAGATGATACCTTCCATGACGTCGGTAACCTCCGCAAGGGTCAGATCGGACCTTGGATTCGAGAGAATCAAGGTGTAAACCTGGGAGTCCTCATCGAGGAACTCCATATAGAGCTTTTGAACACTGTCCATATCAGGGTACCTCGCTTTCGGAATCTTCGGCTTCGATTAGCAGGTGCTTATCGGTGTAATACACCCCTAATGTTGTGTCATCCAGCAGGGAGGCAATCAGGGTGGCGGTGTTGTACATCGCCTCGGCGGTGGCCTCCTTGTTGATGTTGGAAAAAGTACGGGTAGTTGTATGCGTGCTGCCGTTGGCATTCACTCCGTTGCCGGAAGAGAGTTGCACGCTACGTTTAATTTGATTGTCGATAATATTATTGGTCATATTAATACCTCCAATAAGAAAACTGGTGTTGGTTTGTGACCGGCCCCGGTGATACCTTGTTCCTACACCGTTCGGGTCAGCTATTTTGGGTTCACCACCAATGAACTTGTTTGTCATAATACAGCAAATGTGAATAATTGTCAACCCTTTTTCGTGAAATTTTTTGAAAAATCCACGAAAGAGGTAGAATGAGTGGACGTAGAAGGGCATGGCGAACCATCATTCATTGAGGATTACCTTGCAAAAATTCATTTTTAGTGAGATAATACATTAGAATATGTTAGGAGGTGGAAGCATGAGCGACTTCAACAGAAATCTGAAAAAATTTCGTTTGGAAAGAGGGTTGTCGGCCAAGGAGTTTGCCGGGCAAATAGGTTTGAAATACACCACTTATATCGCTTATGAGGATGTGGAGGCGGTGCCGCCCCGGGAACCCCGTTACGATGTGCTCATTGAAATAGCCAAAGTTTTGAAGGTAAGTGTGGATGAATTGCTGGGGAACACCGTAGAGGAGGAATGGTTGGAGTGCAGAAAGTATTGCCGTGATCTTGAGCAATTTGGTTTTGTGGTGAGAAATGATGAATTGGCTGAGATTGACTTGGTTAAAGTGGGCATCATTGTTTCCGGAAGATTTGAACCCCTTGCTACGTACTGGGGCAAGAGTTGTTTTTTACGCAATATGAAGGTGGTTTTTTCCGCAGAAAAATTGTGGAAAACTTTCGGCAGGGTTTTGACCAAGACGGATTTGGGGATTTTGTTGGGGATAGATTTGCCCGATGTGAAAGTCAGACAGGAGTACAGGCAATCTCTTCTGATAGGGGATTTGTTCTTTAGAAAGCAACTTTTGCAGTTTGCGGATATGTATGGGGCGCCTGAATTTAAGCAATACAGACATTGTTGCCGGTTGATGGACGGGTATGCAAAAAGGGGGTATCCGAAGCAGAGGTTAGCTATTGATGCCGAACCGGATGCAAACGAGTTGGTGGAAGCCATGAGGGAGCTGACGAAAATGGAGGGGTTTGACAAAGAAACCGCTGATGAGATAATAAGCAGAAGGATGGCTCTTTTGCATAACAAATTGTGGGATGGCAGACGATTGAGCGATGAGATATAACCCCTCAGTCGCCCACCGAAAAACTAACGGCGACAGCTCCCCTCAGAAGGGGAGCCAAAAGTAGCAAATGAAATGGAAAGCGTCCCCTCTTGAGGGGAAGAGGGCCGCTTGCGGCGAAGGGGTTATTGCAGAAAAAGTAAAGATGAGATATAACCCCTCAGTCGTCCGCCGAAAAACTAACGGCGACAGCTCCCCTCAGAAGGGGAGCCAAAAGTAGCAAATGAAATGGAAAGCGTCCCCTCTTGAGGGGAAGAGGGCCGCTTGCGGCGAAGGGGTTATTGCAGAAAAAAGCGAAGATGAGGGGTATATCCCGGAGAATTGTGCTATAATGGGATATATTTTTATGTGTATTTTTAGGAGATGAGGGGTTATGGCAGTTTTGAAGATTTGTACGGCGGGGAATCCGGTGCTGAAACAGGTGGCTAAGCCGGTGGAGAAGATTGACAAAAGGTTGACCCGCCTTTTGAACAATATGGTGGAGACCATGTACGCTGCGGAGGGGGTGGGGCTGGCGGCCCCCCAGGTGGGCGAATCCAGGCGGGTGGTGGTCATTGATGTGGGGGACGGGGTTGTTTATGAGATGATTAATCCCGTTATTACCAAGAAGGAAGGAACCTATCTCAGTACGGAGGGCTGCCTTTCCGTGCCGGAGTATTCCGGTGAGGTGGAGCGGGCCGCTTATGTGGAGTGTGAATATACCAACCGTCAGGGTGAAAGGATGCTGGTGCAGGCCCGGGAGCTTTTGGCGGTGTGCATCCAGCATGAGTTGGACCATTTGGACGGGGTGCTGTTTATTGAGAAGGCGAAGAGTTTGACGGTAAAGAAGGATACGGAAGAATGAGGGTGCTTTTTGCGGGAACCCCTGCCTTCGCCGTGCGGATTTTGCAGGGGTTGGTTGCAAATAAGGATGTGGAACTGGTGGGGGTGGTCACCCAGCCGGACAAGCCCCAGGGGCGCAAGGGAACGCTGACTCCCAGTGCGGTGAAGGAGTATGCCCTGGGCCAGGGTTTGGCGGTTTATCAGCCGGCCAAGATTAAAAGTCCGGAGTTTGTGGAACTCTTGGGTGGGCTTGGGGCCGATGTGATGGTGGTGGCGGCCTACGGCCAGATTTGGAGCGAGGAGATTTTGCATTTGCCCAGGTTCGGTTGTATCAATGTGCATGGTTCCCTGCTGCCCAAGTACCGTGGGGCGGCGCCGGCCCAGTTTGCCATTCTGAATG
>JAKSOM010000106.1 GCA_024405585.1 Acidaminococcaceae bacterium
CGCCCTCATCCGCTTCGCTACGCTCAGCACCTTCCCCCCGGGGGGAAGGCAAGGGCTCACACTCTGCTGACTTCACTAACACCTAAGGCCTAAACTCCGTCACATCAGTTTCACCAGTTCCCGCTCCAACCAGTCCATAGCTTTTTTGTCAATATCCCTGTCCTTGTAGAGCAGTACCGGGTCCTTACTTTGAATAAATTTCATCTTCCTTTCGTTTTTGGTTATCAATCTTACCAATGCCTCAGGGTTTACCAAGGAATGATGGGCAAAGACAATTTTAATTTCCCCCTGATGTACATGAATGCCCCTGATTTTCAGTTTGCTGCAAAGTGCCCTAAGGGCGGAAACCCGCCACAACATAACCGTTTCTTCCGGCGGTTTGCCGAATCTGTCCTCAAGTTCTTTCAGATAGTCATCCCTGTCCTCGTAGTTCAGTTCCGCCAGATGACGGTAAACATCCATTTTCAGACGGGGCTGGTCAATGTAGTCATCGCTGATATAGGCATCCAAATGCAGTTCCAGCACCGGACGGGGCTCGGCGGTCCCCGCCTCCTTGCCGGTTTTCAATCTTTGGATGGCTTCTTCCAGCATCTGGCAGTATTCGTGGAAGCCCACCCCGGCAATATGTCCGTGCTGCTCCCGTCCCAGGATGTTCCCCGCTCCCCGAATTTCCAAATCCCGCATGGCAATTTTCAGCCCGGATCCCAGTTCCGTAAAATCATGGATGGCCTGCAACCGCTTGGATGCCACTTCACTCAGTACCTGATTTTGCCGATAAAAGAAATAGGCATAGGCCAGACGGCTGGAGCGCCCCACCCGTCCCCGCATCTGATAAAGTTGGCTCAAACCGTAGTGGTCCGCCCCATCCACAATCATGGTGTTGGCCCTGGGCACATCCAAGCCATTTTCAACAATCGTGGTGCAGAGCAACAAGTCACAGTCCCCATTGTAGAACTCCATCATGGCCTCTTCCAGCCGGCCTTCCGGCATCTGGCCGTGGGCCACCACAATCCGCAGGCCGGGCACCAATCTGTGTAACCGCATTTCTATTTCTGCCAGGTGTTCGATGCGGTTGTGGACATAGAAAATCTGTCCCCCCCGCCTGAGTTCACGCCGAATAACTTCCTTGATCAAATGTTCGTCATACTCCAAAACAAAAGTTTCCACCGGCAACCGGTCCTCCGGTGGGGTTTCTATAATGCTCATGTCCCTGCTGTTCACCAGGGCCATATGCAGAGTGCGGGGAATGGGGGTGGCGCTCAGAGCCAGAACATCAATCCCCACTTTCCACTTCTTGATTTTTTCTTTTTGCCCCACTCCAAAGCGTTGCTCCTCGTCAATAATCAAAAGTCCCAAATCCCTAAAAATAACATCACTGGATAGAAGCCGGTGGGTGCCGATGACGATGTCCACATCCCCAGCCGCCAATCCTTCGATAACCTTTTTCTGTTCCTTTCTCGTTGTAAACCGGTTCAGCAGGGCAATATTCGGGCCGAAGCGGCCCATCCTTTGGTTAAAGGTCAAAAAATGCTGTTGGGTGAGCACCGTGGTGGGGGCCAAAAGCGCCACCTGTTTTCCGTCCATCACTGCTTTAAATGCGGCCCGCAAAGCCACCTCCGTCTTGCCGTAGCCCACATCTCCGCACAGCAGACGCTCCATGGGCCGGCTTTTTTCCATATCCGCCTTGATTTCCCCAATGGCCTTCAGCTGGTCCGGGGTTTCTTCAAAGGGGAAGGCATCCTCAAACAATTTCTGTTCATGACAATCCGGGGCAAAGGCATGTCCCTGCTCCACCTGACGCCGGGCATAAAGCCGCAGGAGTTCCTCCGCCAGAATGGTGATGGCCTTGGCCGCTTTGGTCTTGACCTTCAGCCAATCTCCGCCACCCATTTTGGAGAGGCGGGGTACAACCCCCTCACTGCCAACATATTTGTGCAACAGCCCTACCTGGTCCACCGGCACATAGAGCCGGCTGTCCTCCGCATAGATGATGAGCAGATAATCTGCCCGAATGCCCCCCTGCTCCATATTCACCACACCCTCATAACGGCCGATACCGTGCTGGGCGTGTACCACATAGTCCCCGGCCTTGATGTCCGTAAAATATTGCAGCTGCTCCCCCATCTTCCTGGCATAGACGGATTTGCGTTTCTTCACCCCGAAGATATCGTTTTCCGCAATGAATACCCAGTTTTCATTCCAGAACCTGAAGCCCATACCCAAATTGCCGGTGATGACATTGATTTTTCCGGATTCTATTTTTCTGTCGCTGAAGACCCCCGCCAAACCCTTGGCCCCCAAACTGTCCGCAAAAGCCCGGGCCTTCATGGTGTTGGCAATCATAACGATGGGGGTTACCCCTTCCCGTAAAAAGCTTTCCAAATCCTCATAAAGAAGGTTGAAATTGTGGTTATAAGGTGTGCCATTCCGCACCGGTATTGTAATGTTTGCATATCTGCG
Organism: Acidaminococcaceae bacterium; assembly: GCA_024405585.1. GTDB lineage: Bacteria > Bacillota > Negativicutes > Acidaminococcales > Acidaminococcaceae > Phascolarctobacterium_B. The sequence goes on from JAKSOM010000106.1 coordinate 2,461, forward strand.
GAAATGCCCCTGAGGCAGGGCACTCACTGCAAAATAGGCCTGGCCGTTGGCCTCCTGCTCCAATTCTTCCGGGGTGAAAATCTGCTCCGCATAGTCATTATTCTCCTTGGAAAGACGTCCCAACATATCCCAAAGTTTGTTGGGTTCATCCAGGATAATGGTGGTGTCTTCGTTACAACATTCAAACAAGGAATGGCCCCCCCTGTCCACATCCCCAAAGAGGGATGTCACAGTAACACTCTGCACCAGAGAGATGCTGCGTTGGGTCAGCATATCAAAGTGACGCAAACTTTCCACACTATCATCCAGCCACTCCAAACGGACGGGGTGCTCCGCCCCCACCACAAAAACATCCACTATACCGCCCCGGACGGCAAACTGTCCCAATCCGTCAACCTTGTCCACCCGTTCATAACCAAAATGGAGCAATTTTTCCAAAAGAAGATTTTTATCCAAAACATCCCCCACCCCGAAGGAAAATTTGGACTTTTCGTCCTTTGGGGAACTTTGCTTCTGCAACAGGGCCTCCGCCGTGGCCAGGACTATGCCCGGAATATCCCCCTGCAAAATCCGCATGGCATTGGCCCTTTGGGCCATAATCTCCAGGGACTGGCTTTTGCCATGTACCTCCGGCAAATGCCGGGGATAGTACTCCGTGACAGGCAAATCCGGGAAGAAACCTTCCAATTCATTCTTATAGGCACGGACTTCCTCCCGTGTGGCCACACAAAGAAGCAAACGGGGCAACTCCCTCCCCGCCACAGCCAGAGCCACGCAAAATACCGACTTGGCGGAATTTGCCAACCCGGTTAAAGATACTCCTTTATGCTGTTTTTGCAAAATCAATGCTTGCTCCGCCTCCGGCAGAGCAAGCATTTTACCTAAAATCAGATTCACTCTTACAGTTTGACCTGCATATGCTCCCGGTCAAAACTATGCACCGTATCCACAAAACGAACCGTGCCGGTGGCATAACGGGCAATGATGGTATGGCTGCGGACGCCGCCGCCCAAATACCAGAGCCCGTTCAACATTACGCCGCAATCAGTGATAGCGGTGGCAGTGAACATACAGTCATCCCCCTTGACCAAATCTTCCAGCAAAAGTTTGGCCTTGTAATCCGCATGCCCCATCTCGATGCAACGCTTTACCTGTTCCTCATTTTCCGGATACAACCTGGCCTGCATATCGCCGCCCAAACTCTTGATGGCGGCCGCACCGATGACACCCTCCGGGCCCCCGCCACGGCCGATCTACATCTCTACGCCGGCCCCCCCAATGCCGCAATC
>JAKSOM010000107.1 GCA_024405585.1 Acidaminococcaceae bacterium
TTGGGACATTTTCCCTTGTGGTATATTGGGACATTATCACTTGTGGCCCATAAAAATCAAAGATTTTGATTTCTTTATCTTGACTAAATCGTTTTCGTTTGGTATACTTGCATAAAAGTCACCATTGGATGCGTTTATCATTGAGTCAACTCGGACTCCATATGATGTAGCCCATTTGGTGATTTTTTGTCTGTTAAAATACAGCACCTTCTTATTATCGATATTTTTTTGGAAATAATCTAAATTAAATTCTGTAGATTTCTTATAATTCTTACCGCTACCCCACCACCGGGTCGCTCCGCTCCAGCCATCAGGTCAAATTTGTTTAAATGTATGAGCTACCGTGCCATGCGGACTGATAAAATCCGGGATTTTGATTTTTTAACTTGACTAAATCCTCTTCATGTAGTATCATATCACTATCAAAAAGGTTCAAACCATTGCTGTCAGTCCCTCGGAATTGCACCGTGGACTGCAGCAGTTGTTTGGCCTTTTTTCTATTCGACAAAGACATAAACTCTTCATTACTTAGGTTGACAATATTTTTATTTTGTGATAAACTTGTGCCAACTAAAGAAGAGCTTGATTTTACTGTAGACCAACCAGAACCGGTTTTAACTTCAGCTAAATTGTTAACCGGGGGTGCAGAACCGTTGCTGATAGCGGGTGTAGGCGTGGTCTCCCTACTACAAATCAGTTCTCCTTTTTTTTATTTTCTTGAGCGGATATGCTGTTAATGCTAAATAATAATTTCCTTGCCCGTCCTCGGTCAAATTAAAATAAACAGGAACAATTTTGTCTTTGTTAACAATCTCTGTTTTGTGGATAGCAAGAATAAATGTATTATGTCCGTTGTGGTGTGGCGGCCGTACAAGATATATTTCATCAAAGTTGTTCGCAACATCAACAATCATATCTTCAATATTTTTGTAACCAATCGCCCTGGCTTGATTCTCATGTATCTTGGCGTGAACAAGGCCCTCTCCCCCTCCACTAATACCATTGTCTGCGTTCCTATGGTAGATAGTTCCGTTGATTAGAAAAATCCCCAGTCGCCTTTGTTTACGTACTTTTCTACTTCTTGTCGTAGCGAGCGACCCCACCACCGCCAACACGCTCCCATAGGCGGTCCCCCGCCCCACGCCTGGGGCGGAAAAAGCTTCGCTTAATGCGAATTTTCCATGCTCTAATCACAGGAACATTTCACCGAAATTTATAACTTCTAACTTATAACTTCTAATTTGATAGGCGGACGAGGGTCACTTTATCGGCGGACGAGGGTCACTGCCAAGCTGACACCTGAAACCTGACACCTAATAGTTGCAAGTTCCCCCCCCGCCAATTTTGCTTGCGGGAAAGGGCGGTTTGTATTATAATTACAGATTATGAAAAACAAGAATCTTTTCGGCTTTCTGCTGCTGTTGGCCACCGCCATGATTTGGGGCAGCAGCTTCATCGCCCAGGCCGGAGCCGTCAAATCCATAGAAGCATTAACCTTTATGGGGGTGAGAAGCCCCCTGGGCGCCATCATTTTGATTCCCTTCATTATGTGGCAGGACAAAAGGCAGGGCAGGGGCATCGCCCTTTTTGACAACCCCACGGCGGAGGGCAAAAGGGACCTTTTGCTGGGGGGGCTGCTGTGCGGACTTTTTATGGTGGCGGGGACCTTTTTCCAGACCATCGGACTTTATACCACCACTGTGGCCAAAAGCGGTTTTCTTACGGCCATCTATGTCATTCTGGTGCCTATTTTGGGTTCTTTGTTTTTGAAAACTTTTGTGCGGCGGATTGAGTGGATTGCCGCCCTCATCAGTTGCATAGGCATGTATTTCATTTGCATCAACGAGGGGCTCACCATTGATATGGGGGATATTTATACCATCATTTGTGCCTTCTGCTACGCCGGGCAGTGCCTGGCCATCGGCATTTATGCCCCCAGGGTGGATTGCATCCGCCTCAGTTTTCTGCAGTTGGTGGTGGCCAGCGTGGCCGGCATTATCGGCGCTTTGATTTTTGAAATCGTCAATATGGATAATATCCTGAAGGTTATGCCGGAGCTGCTCTATGCCGGGGTGCTGAGTGCCGGGGTGGCCTACACCCTGCAAATCGTAGGTCAGGCCTACGTCAGCACATCCACCGCCGTCATCACCCTCAGTTTGGAAAGCGTTTTTGCCCTCATCAGCGGGGTCATCGTCCTGCACCAGGTGCCCACCTTGAGGGAACTTTGCGGCTGCGGATTGGTTTTCGCCGCCGTCCTGGTGGCCCAACTGCCCCTAATCCTATCGAATAAAGTAAAAATGCAATAATTTTCAAATAAAAAATAACAATATGAACACCAATCTTACAGAAATAATTTCTGACTACAAAAAATTAAAATCCATGCCAATATCTGTTCAAAAAGATTACTGGCTAACTATCAATCGCTGCATGAAAGATAATCCTGATTTACCATACAGTTTTATCAAAAATGCCCTATTAGCCAAAAAACAAATCTCTGACGATAAAACACTTCCATTTACTTTTATACAATAAAAAAGCACCCCACTCCAAAAAGGAATGGGGTGTTTTTTTATTGCATAGTGATTTATGCCAGGGCTTCGGCCAGGGCCTTGCGGAAGTCCTGAACATCCTCCAGAGTGTCAATCAAGGCCACCAACTTCTTAACCACCGCCTCGCCGTAAACCGGCTCCGCCAGATGGCTGAATTTGGCCACTGCCTCTTCCCAAGTGAAGGGGTTATCCGGGTCTCCTTTGGGATAATCCACTTCCATCTCGTATTGCTTGCCATCCGTGGTTTCCACAACCACAATGCTGGCCAGCTTGGAAGGATCGCTCTTGATGATGGCATCCACATCCTTGTCAAAGACAACCTCAATCTTGGTCATAAGGGCCCGCACTGCAGGATCCGCCATCATCTCCGGCCCGAATTGCTCAATCCCCACTGCGCCGAACTTCAGCATGCAAGCCACGCAATATTGAATGCTGAACTTGCAGCCATAGGCGGTCTGTGGATTCGGATTGTTGATAAGGTAATTGGTGATATCGTTCACCCTCAGGGTAATCTTCTTCACATTGTCCGGAGTCAGCCCGTGCTCCTTGGCCAGAACCTGAGTGGCATAGATGGAAGCATGGCTGTGCTTGCAGCAGGCATAGGGTTTGAAGGAGTTTTCATCCACCTTGAATTTGCCGCTGGCCAGGCCATCCGTCAACCGCTCCAAATGAGGAGGCGTAACCATAGCACGGCAGAAGCCCTTTTCGCCTTCCATAATCTGGCTGGCGGCGGTGAAGCCCTCCTTGGCCAGCTCGGCGGAAACAATGGCGCCGTAACTGGATTTGCCGGTGTGGAGAATCTTGCTCATGGCACCTTCCTTGAGGAACTCCCACAGGCCTGCGGCCTGGGTCCCCGCACTGCCATAGCACATCAGGGTTTGTTGGGGGTCCAACTTCATCAGGTTGGCCACCGCCGCCGCACCGCCAAAGATGCCCGCAGTACCGGTGGTGTGCCAGAAGAAATAACTTTCCGGCAGCACGCTTTCGCCCACCCTGCCGCCGCACTCGTAGCCCGCAGCCACCGCAGTGAGCAGCTCCTTGCCGGTGCTGTGGAGTTTTTCCGCCATGCTGAAGGCAGGAGCCACCACCACGCAGGCCAGGTGGATAATGGAAGGATTGTGCAAATCGTCAAAGTCCAGGGAATGGCTGGCAGCACTGTTGCAGAAGGCCG
>JAKSOM010000108.1 GCA_024405585.1 Acidaminococcaceae bacterium
CAACGCAACGCTATGCGCATATGGCAGCCAATCCGGTAGTCACTGCCGCCGAGGAAACAGCCGCCCTGTTGGAGCGTGATTTGAACAGTGGTCAGGGTGCATAATGGCATTGTGCCGCACGCCAGTACCATATACAATCTTGAGCGTTCTTTTCACACAAGAGTAGCGGAGGGAACATGAACTACCCAGCACTGCTTCGTGAAATTATTGGCCGTATCCACCAAGGACAAGTGCGTGCCGCCGTGTCCGTCAATGTTGAACTACTTGCCCTTTATTGGGATGTTGGCCGCATGATTGCCCAAAGGCAAAATGATGAGGGATGGGGAGCTGCCGTTATTCCCCGGCTGGCCAAGGATATCCAAAATGACCTGAGCGATATAAAGGGCTTTTCAGCTCGCAATATCGCGCGGATGCTTGCTTTTTACAAAGAATATAAGCGATTACAATTTTTGCCAACGCCGTTGGCAAAATTAGAGAAGCACGAGGATGACGACGACATGATGCAACTCGTGCTTCAACTTCCTTGGGCTCATAATAATGTTTTTTTACGGGTAAAAGATAGGGCTGCCAGACTTTGGTACATGCAACAAACAATCAGCAATGGCTGGAATCACGACTGGTTGGCAGACCAAATAAAATCCGACTTATACAGCCGTCAAGGCACGGCAATTTCCAATTTCGACATACGCCTCCCAGATCCGCAATCCAGTCTTGCACAGGAAACACTCAAAAATCCCTATGTTTTTGACTTCCTCACGCTTGATACTACATTCCATGAAAAGGAACTTGAGGACGCCCTCATTGCCGATGTGGAAAAATTCCTCCTTGAGCTAGGGGCCGGCTTTGCCTTCATAGGTCGACAATATCACCTCTCTGTTGGGGATGACGATTTCTACATTGATTTGCTGTTCTACCATGCAAAACTCCACTGCTATGTCGTCATTGAACTGAAAAACGACAAATTCAAGCCAGAGTTTGCGGGAAAGACCAATTTTTACTGTTCCGTCGTTGACGGCACGCTGAAGCAGGAAAATGACAATCCCACTATTGGCCTCATTCTGTGTCGTAGCCATAATCGTGTGGTGGCAGAGTACACCTTGAAGAATATTGACGCCGCGATCGGCGTTTCAGATTACCAGCTGACTCGTGATTTGCCGGAGAATTTCAAATCATGTTTGCCAACAGTTGAAGAGATTGAGGAACGCCTTGATGAGCAATGAAAAGTTCGTTTTTCCTTCGCTGCAGGGCCTCAATGCCATGCAACGAGGCCAAGCACATAAAACCATCGTATGGGTACTTTATTTCCTTATTGGGATGGTGCTCCTGTACGGCTTTGAATCTCTGGAACAAAAGCTGTTAATATCGTCGGCGCAAAAGTGGGCAAGTGCTGTTCACATTACGCAACCCGAATTCCAGAAAATTATAGATTTCATAGGTGGGCAAGACCTGACATATTCCTTTGGTCCCAAGCTCACGTATGTCATGTGTGCTGGTCTCATTATTTTTTTCATACTCAGGTTTGTCGCAAAGTGTAACTGGGCTTCCCCCGTCACGCTCAATCGTGCAGTCGAGTTCTCATGGGCGATGCAGCAGTTGGGCATCCAAAACCCCTTTGACAGAATAAAGTTTGCCGTGGACCATGAAATTCCCCTGTTCTTTGCGGACAATCCCATCCTAGGAACAGAACAGGAAAATGTGACCGCGCGCCTTTATGCGTTCAACAACACTGTCTTGGCCACGTACTCAATTCTGGAGCAGCACATTGGTCGGCAGACACTTTGCCTACACGGCGATGACTATGATTTCATACAGCAGCGTTTTGGGCAGATGACCAATCTTGCACAGTCCAGAATTATCTCCACGCTGGAAACTGACATTCAGGAGTTAAAAGGTACAAACCGGCAACTGCAAGAGGACCTGCAATCGTGCAAAGAGGAAAAAGAGAATCTGTTGCGCGATTTTGAAGGGATCAAAAACCAGCAGAGGACAGCTTCTGCCCGGGAAACACGCAGCAGTAACCGCGAAGCAGACCGCATTCCTTTTTGGCGTGTTGCCGGCCCCCTTATCAATAAGCTGATTGCCGAGGCTTCCCCAAAGACACAATATACCCGTCCGCAAATCCAGGATGCCTTTGAGGAAATCCTTGAGGGCTATGAGGACCTGAAGCCCGACCTGCAAAAACTGTTGGAAACCCCCAAGAAGGTTGAGGATGGGACACCCTTTTCACTTGAAGGCTGGGCGATGGATGCAATCCGTGCCGGCCTTGGCAATCACGCCCAAACGAAGGCCGGGGCAAAATCCAAGGGCTAATCTCTGAGTTCTGTGCACATTTTTTTCGGTTTTTGACAGAACAGGGAGATTAACAGAATTCGTATAACATACTAAAAACACTTATTTTTACATTTCAAATCTCCGAGTTTCACAGAACTCGGAGATTTTTTTGTCCAATTTTCGACAGGATGACAAATTGAATAATAATTTCATCTACTTAAAATACGCTCAAACACGACCTCCTTCCAGCAGAGGGGGGCAAAACCAACAAAGGAGCGTATAATGACAACAAGGAAGAAGCTGAACACTCTGGATGCAGCCGAATACCTCGGCATCCAGCCCAACACCCTTGAAGTGTGGCGTAGCCAGGGCAAGGGGCCGCGCTACGCGAAACTTGGCCGCAGGGTCATGTATGACCTTAATGATCTGGAAAACTGGTTCTCGGCACAGTGCGTAGAAACCATTGATACGACCACCAAGCCCATGCGTCCGCGCCTTGGGGGTCAATAATGGTAGTCCTGGAAACGGCGCTCAAACTTGCGCAGAAAAACAAGCCGGTCTTTCCCTGCTCTCCGGAGAATAAGCGCCCCCTCACAATGCATGGCTTCAAGGACGCCAGTGTCGATGAGGGGCAGGTCAGACAGTGGTGGCAGCAGCAACCCAATGCCATGATTGGCATGCCCACAGGGAGCACAACCGGCATCTGGGTGGTGGACTGTGATGGCGAACAGGGCAAGGTGGCATTTCAGGAACTTTGCCAGCAGCACGGATACACTCCTGAAACCCTGTGTCAAAACACCCCGTCCGGTGGTTGCCACTACCTGTTTGCCTGTCCGGCCACGCCGGTAAAAAACAGCGTCAGCAAACTTGCCCTCAATGTGGATGTACAGGGCGAGGGTGGCTATATCATAGTCGCCCCCTCCGTAAAGGCCGATGGCGGCCGCTATGTCTGGGCCAACAGGACACCGGTGGCAGCTGCACCGGAATGGCTAATTGCCCTAGTCTGCAAACCGGAAGCAATGCCCACCGCCGCTAGTCCGTCCAGAGTTGGCGTTAGAACGACCTTCGGGAACAGGAATGCCTATGTTGAGACGGCCATTGCCAATGAATGCAAAAATGTCGCCTGCTCTCCCAAAGGCACCCGTAACCAGACATTGTTCCAGGCTTCCTGCGCCTTGTTTGGCCTTGTTGCCAGTGGCAATGCTGATGAAAACACGGTGCAGGCCGCGCTGGAACGGGCCGCCACAGAGTCCGGCCTTGCAAATGATGATGGCTTGGATTCAGTCCTCAAAACCATAGAAAGCGGCAAAAAGGCCGGGCTGGCCAGCCCACGGCAGATACCGGAGGCCAATCCCAAACGGCAGCTTGTCACAAATGCCGTGGTGCAAAACTCTGGTCAGCAGGAATGGCCGGTGCCTGTCCCCTTTGATGATTTTT
>JAKSOM010000109.1 GCA_024405585.1 Acidaminococcaceae bacterium
TGAAGGAGATTGCCGCTCAGCAGGGGATTATGGAGAAGGGCTTCCGTCTGGTAATGAATACTGGTGCGGATGGAGGGCAGACCGTGGACCATCTGCATATTCATTTGATTGGGGGCAAGGTTTTGGGTTGGCCCCCCTGCTGATGGGGATTTATTAAAAATCAGCGGATAGTCCTTGACAAGAGTTATGGGACGATATATAATAGCAAGGTCAAAATATCCTTTTGGGGGTTTTTGATAATTTTTTGGAGTTGACCCCAAATACGAAGGGGGGGATACAGATGACTGAGATTAAAGTTGGCAAAAATGAAAATCTTGAGAGTGCATTGCGCCGTTTCAAGAGAGCGACCCAGAGAGCCGGTATTCTTTCCGAGTTGCGTAAACGCGAACACTACGAGAAACCCAGTGTTGCCCGCAAGAAGAAATCCGAGGCGGCCAGAAAGCGTAAATTCAAATAATTTTTGATTTTGCTTTGACCGTTTGGTCGGTAATTTTAAGCAAACGATAGCCGTGCCAATGGGCACGGCTGTTTTCTTGTCAAGGAGGGAGTATGTTGGATATATTGCAAGAACTTGTACGGGGGGACGGATTGGTTATTGTGGGCATTATTTGTGCCATTATTTTCCTGAACTTTGTGCCTTTAGGATTGTGGATTAGTGCCATTGCCGCCGGAACCAGGATTTCCATTTTCAATTTGGTTGGCATGCGGCTGCGCCGGGTGCCTCCCGCCCAGATTGTTCTTCCTTTGATCAAGGCCAATAAGGCGGGTCTGGAAGTGAACAGCAACCAGTTGGAGGCCCATTATTTGGCCGGCGGTAATGTGGACAGGGTTATTGATGCCCTGATTGCGGCCCATCGTGCCCAGATTGATTTGAGTTTCCAGCGTAGCTGTGCCATTGATTTGGCAGGCCGTAATGTGCTGGAAGCGGTGCAGATGAGCGTCAATCCGGAGGTTATTGAGACCCCTGTGGTTTCTGCAGTGGCTAAAGACGGTATCGAATTGAAGGTTAAGGCCCGGGTTACGGTGAGGGCCAATATTGACCGTTTGGTCGGCGGTGCCGGGGAGGCCACGATTATTGCCCGTGTGGGCGAGGGTATTGTTACCACTGTGGGCAGCAGTGCCACCCATAGCAATGTGTTGGAAAATCCGGATTTCATCAGCAAGACGGTTTTGAACAAGGGCCTGGATGCGGGTACGGCTTTTGAGATTCTTTCCATTGATATTGCGGATGTGGATGTGGGCAGGAACATCGGCGCATCTTTGCAGATTGACCAGGCGGAGGCGGACAAACGGATTGCCCAGGCCCGGGCGGAGGAACGTCGTGCCATGGCGGTTGCCAAGGAGCAGGAGATGAAGGCCTATACCCAGGAGATGCAGGCCAAGGTGGTGGAAGAGCAGGCCAAGGTGCCTGAGGCCCTGGCGAAGGCCCTCAGTGAAGGCAATTTGGGGGTTATGGATTACTACAAGATGAATAATATCAATGCGGATACGGAGATGCGTAAGACCATCGCCACCACCAGCCCTGTGACGGAGGAGTGAATCGGTTAGATGACTGAAGAAGAATTAGAGATAATCCGTGAGTTTGAAAAGGTCTTGGGGATGCCCAAGCCGCCACCGCCTCCGGATGAGGAATCCGAGGGTTATGAAGAGTACCGCAATGAAGGTGAAGCGGAGGAACCTGATGAGGTTGAGGTCTGGCAGGCGGAACACCGGCAGGCCCAACAGCAGGAACATACGGAACAGAAGGTATTGCACGATGAGGACGGGCAGGTGGTTTATCGTGACAACGAGGTTTTTGACCATGACAAATCAAAAATTTATACGGAAAAACCTTTGATTGAGGAAGAAAGTATCGCTCATGTGGCTGTGGCCGATGTGAAGACCAAAAGTAGGCGACTCACCCACGGCCAGTTGATTCAGGCGGTGAAATGGGCGGAGATTTTGGCTAAGCCAAAGGGAATGAGGTAGGACAATAGTTTGGGCAGTTATGACATTAGGAAAAATTTAAGAGACAAGTTCCAAAGGGAAAGCGGAGCGGTGCAATTTGCGGCTGGCGTAAGAAGGCCAGTCGCTTTTGTGTATCCGAATTCATACAGGGTGGGTATGAGCAACCTGGGACTGCAAATTCTCTACAGAATTTTGAACAGCAGGGATGATGTGGCCTGCGAGCGGTATTTTTTGCCGGAAAAGGAAGTTCTGCAGGAACATGTGCGGACCCATACCCCTTTGATGAGCGTGGAAAGCCGGCGAAAATTGGCGGACAATGAAATTATCTTTGTTATGCTGAGTTTCGAGATGGATTATGACAATTTGCTCACCATGTTGGATTTGGGCAATATCAAATTGGATAAAACCCGGCGGAACCGCAAGGAACCGCTGATTATCATCGGCGGACCCTGCGCCACTTTCAATCCCCTGCCCCTGACAAAGGTTGCGGATGCCTTTGTAATCGGCGAGGGTGAGGATGTTGTGGGCCGGATCATGGATGCGGCAGAGGGGGACAGGGAAAGTGTTTTGGCCAGGTTGGCCGCCCTGCCAGGGGTTTATGTTCCCGGACAAACCCCGTATCCCCAAAGGGTGTGGCAGAAGGATTTGACCCGGTATTCCCATACCTCGGCCATTCTTACTCCTGATACGGAGTTTGGCAAAATGTATATTGTGGAGGTGGCCAGGGGGTGCGGCAGGCATTGCCGTTTCTGCATGGCGGGCTATTGTTTCCGCCGTCCCAGGCCCAGAGCTTTGGCTGATATTATTAGGGATATTGAGCAGAGACCCCAGGATGCGGAGAAAATCGGTCTGATGGGGGCGGCGGTTTCCGACCATCCTGAGATTGGTGAACTGGTTGGGTATCTGAAGGATAGGGGCATAAAATTTTCTTTTGCCTCACTGAGGGCGGATACTCTGACCAAAGAGATGGCGGAGGCCCTGGCGGCCAGCGGCCAGCATACTTTGACGGTTGCCCCTGAGGCGGGGAGTGTCAGGATGCGCCGCAGTATCAATAAGGGCATTGAAGATGAACATGTTTTCCGTGCTTTGGAAATCGGGCTGGCGGCGGGTATCGAAAACTTCAAGTTGTACTTTATGGTGGGGCTCCCCGGGGAGGAGGACGCAGATGTGGAGGGCATATTGGATTTGACATTGCGTATCCGCCGGCGTATGGATGAACTGGGCAACAGGGGTGATTTGATTATCAGCGTGAATGCCTTTGTATCTAAGCCCTTTACTCCCTTTCAGTGGTGCGGGCTTACGCCCATGTCCGTTTTGCGCAAACGTTACAGGATATTGCAAAAAGGGGTGCAAAAGGAAAAGAAAATCAAGTTGCTTCTGGAAAGTTTGAATGCAACCATCATGCAGTCCTTTTTGGCCAGGGGGGATGAAACAGCAGGGGATTATCTTTTGGAGAGTCATGCTACGGGTAAACCGTTGAAATATCTTTTGCAGGAAAAGGGGCTTAATTTGGAGGAGATATGTTTAAGACAATATTCTTTGGAAGACATTTTGCCTTGGGAGTTTCTTGATATGGGCTTTTCCAAACAGTATTTGCTGGATGAGTGGCAGAAATCTTTGCAGGGGGTTTTTACTCCGCCCTGTTTTGACGCCTGCCGTCGCTGCGGGAATTGTAAATAATTCTTGCAATATTCATATGAATATAGTATAATTGAACTAACAACAAATACAATATGGAGGGAAAAGTATGAGTACAAC
>JAKSOM010000011.1 GCA_024405585.1 Acidaminococcaceae bacterium
CATCCGCTTCGCTACGCTCAGCACCTTCCCCCCGGGGGGAAGGCAAGGGTTCGCACTCTGCTGACTTCCCTGCTCCAATTACAGGAACATATTTCCTTTAATTTCTAACTTCTAACTTATAACTTGTAACTTCTTTTGCCTTGGAAAGTGCCCCCTTTAAAGCTATTGCCCTAATCATCCGAAGAGGGCTTCCACAAATTTTTCCGATTCAAAGGGACGGAAGTCCATGATGCCTTCACCCACTCCAATCCATTTTACCGGCAGGCCCAATTCCTCTTTAATCGCAATGACCACACCGCCCTTGGCTGTGCCGTCCAATTTGGTAAGCACCACCCCCGTGACCTTGGCCGTTTCCGCAAAGGCCTTGGCCTGCAAAACAGCATTCTGACCGGTGGTGGCATCCAAAACCAAAAATGTTTCATGGGGCCCTTCCGGAATTTCCTTTTTGATGACCCGGTAGATTTTTTCCAATTCGTTCATCAGATTGGATTTGTTGTGAAGCCGTCCTGCGGTATCAATAAAAAGTATGTCCGCTTTTCTGGCGACGGCCGCCTGTACCCCGTCATAAACCACAGCCGCCGGGTCCGCCCCTTCTCCATGAGCCACCACATCCACACCGCTCCGCTGACCCCAGATTTTCAGCTGGTCCGCCGCCGCAGCCCTGAAGGTGTCCGCCGCCGCCAGGACCACCTTGTATTTGAAGAGAGTATAGTAGTTTGCCAGTTTGCCGATGGTGGTAGTTTTGCCTACACCATTAACACCCACCACCAGGATAACCGTGGGTTTATGCCCGATACGGGTACGCTGCCCCTCGTCTTTCAGCATTTCCACCAGGTAGTTTTTCATAAAGGGCATCACATCCGCAGTACTCTTAATCCTGCCCGCTTTGGCACCCTGCCGTACCGCATCCAAAATCTTGACGGTAGTTCTGGGCCCCACATCCGCACTGATGAGGATCATTTCCAGTTCCTCAAAAAAATCATCGTCCAAGAAAGACGTACTGCTGATTAAGCTGCTGATTCTGTGGGTGAAGTTGTCCCTGGTCCTGGCAAGACCGTTTTTCAAAGTTTCAAAAAATCCCATTATGCCTCCATCCCTTCCACTTTCGTTCCTTCATTGATTTTCACGCTGAGCAGTTTGGATACACCGCTTTCCTCCATAGTGACACCATACATAATATCCGCACTTTCCATAGTACCCTTACGGTGGGTAATGACTATGAACTGAGTTTTTTGAGCATAATTGTGTAAAAAATTGCTGAACCTGCCGATATTGGCATCGTCCAAGGGAGCATCAATTTCGTCAAGAATACAGAAGGGACTGGGCTGGTAGCTAAGCAGGGCAAACAGCAAAGCAATAACCGTCAACGCCCTTTCGCCGCCGCTCAAAAGGAAGAGACCCTGCAGTTTCTTGCCCGGGGGCTGGGCCTCAATTTCGATGCCGCACTCCAAAGGATCCTCATTTTCAGCCAGTTTCAGAATAGCCGTACCGCCACCGAAGAGTTCCCGGTAACACTCCGCAAAATGCCGGTTGATTTGGGCAAAGGCCTGCTGGAAACGGCTGCTCATGCCTGAGTTGATTTCCGCAATGACGGTTTCCAGATTATCCTTGGCCGCCACCAAATCCGCATATTGCTTCTGATAGAGTTCCGCCTGTTCCTTGGCCGCATTATATTCCTCAACTGCTGCCGGATTGACGGGTCCCAGGGCAATAATATCGGAGGTGAGTTTCTTGTCCATCCGCTTCAATTCATTATCACTGGCATCAGCAAGCAAACCTTCCGCCCGTGCCCCATCCACACTCAAATGATATTCCAAATCCAGCTGTTCAATGGCATGGTCATAGTCAGCCTGAACCCTGATGAGATCCATTTCAATCTGATGCATTTTGCCCTGGGCCTGAGCTACCACCACCCTTTGCTGTTGGGCCGCCGCTTCCGCCTCCTCATGCCGGGCCTGGGCCTGGGCCCTGGCCTGCATAAACTGCTCCTTGCCGCCCGCACTTTGGGCAAGGTCCAGCATCATCTTTTCCTCCTGCTCCTTCATGCCACCCCGCTGCTCCGCAAAGTCCTCCGCCAAATGCTGATTCTTCTCCAGTTCTTCCTCATTCCGGGCAATCTGCTCCTGCAAAGAGCCCTGGGCCAAATCCAGGTCCTGCATCCTTTGTTCCATGTATTTCATCTGGGATTCCGTATTGCCCAGTTTAACCTTTTCCTCGTTCAGAGAATTATCCAAAGTCGCAATGACCCTTTGTTCCTTGGTAATCCGATTGTTCAATTCATCCAGCTTTTCCTTGGCACCCTGGTCCTGATTCTGCCGCTGCTGCAACTGACTGCGGAGTTCCTTCACCCTTTCCCGTTGAGCCATATAAGCATCAGCAATACCCCTCCGCTCCCCAAGGGCCTGGGAGAGTTTCCCCTCCGCCTCCGTCTTCTCCCGCTGCAAATTGGCAACTTCCAACTGCAATTCCTTAAACCTTAAAGATGTTTTCTGGCTCTGTTCCTCCAAGGCCTTCACATCCTTTTGGGTTTTGGCCGCCACATCCTGGGCATTTTCCAATTTCTCCTGCCAGGTCAAAATCTCATCTTCCAATTGTGTTGCAGTCACTTTTAATTCTGCAATGGCCTTCTCCCTGCTCAAGTAACCTTCCCGCTGACGGCGGGCACCACCGGTCAGGGAACCGCCCACATTCACCACATCCCCGTCCAAAGTAACCGCCCGGATTCTGAAACGTGCCTTTTGGGCCGCCTCATGAGCCCTGTCCAAATTCTCCGCCACCAAAATTCTGCCCAAAAGGAAACGCAGGGCCCGCTCCGCCCTACCGTCACACTTCACCAAATCAAAGGCATAGCCCAAAACCCCCGGCAATTTGGTCAGATTCCTTTCCTCCTCCGTCAAAGGTCTGGGGGAAATGATATCCAAAGGCAGGAAAGTGGCCCGGCCGCCGTTGGTTTCTTTCAAAAAACGTATGGCTGTTTTGGCCGTAGAGGCATCCTTCGCAACAATGTTCTGAGCACCTTCACCCAGTGCCGTCTCAATGGCCGTAACTAATTCCGGCTTCACCTCAATCAATTCCGCCGCCACACCGATAATAGCATCCCTCCAAGGAGCGGCATTTCTCATTACCGCCCGGATGCCATTGCCAAAACCGTCATAGGCCTCCTGCATCCGCTCCAAAGAGTTAAGACGGGCCTCAGCCATGGCAAACTGCCGTTCTGCCTCGTTCTTTTTCACCTGCAAATCGGCCGCTTCGGCGTTTTCCCTTGCATAGCGCTGGCCAAGTTCCTGCAACTCCGCCCTAAACCGATTCAGATTTTGCTCCACACCGGCCAATTCATCCGCGGTATTACGGCCCTTTCGCTCCACCTCGTCCGCCTGGGCCTCCAAAGCAATAATAGTTTCCTTCAAATCTTCACGGATTTTTACCCTGTCTTCCTGTTCCTTCTCCAATGCCTTCAGCTCCGTATCCATAGCCAAAAGCTCCTGCATCCCCTGAAAATAACTCCCCTGGGCATCATTCTGCTCAGCAATGGCGGCAGTCAATCTGCCCTGGGCGGCGTCCCGCTCCTCCTGCTTCTGCTTTATAACCAGGCCGGTACCATTAAAAGTCCGCTCCAAAACATCGAAATCATTAGCCAAATTTTCCAAAATTTCCCGGTTGGCCGTAACCTGATTTTCCAAATTTTTATTGGCCTCTTCCAAACGGATTTTGGTTCTGGTGCTGCTGTCATATTTTTCCTGCAAAAGATTGATTTCGCCCCGCAACCGCTCCAATGCGGTTTCCTTTTCCGCAATAATCCCCTGCAAATTGGCAAAATCATCGTTAATCTTGTCCACCGCATGCTGCAGTTCCACCGCCGCCGCTTCCCGCCGGCCCAACTCCGCCTGCTTCTCCGCAAGGTCAAGCTGCCAGGCGTTCTGTTTGTCCACCAGTTTCTGCTTAGCCCCATCCACATTGTCAATCTTACGCATAAACTCCGTCAGACGGACCTTTTTCAACTGTCCGTCCAACTCATTAAAACGCAGGGTCTTGGCCGCCGCCGCCTCCATGGGCACCAGCTGGTTTTCCTTTTCCACCTTAATATCATTGATACGCAAAAGATTCTGGCCGGTTTCATCCAGTTTCCGCATGGCCTCCTTCTTACGCATACGGTATTTGGCAATCCCCGCTGCCTCTTCAAAAATGGTTCTTCTTTCCTCCGGACGGGCATTCAGAATTTCATCAATCTTATTCTGCCCGATGATGCTCATGGAGCCCTTGCCCAGACCTGTATCCGCCATCAAATCCACAATGTCCTTCAGCCGGACGTTCTTCTTGTTGATTTGGTATTCGCTGTCGCCGCTGCGGTAAAGCCGCCTGGTCAAGCTGACCTCATCAAAATCCAGATTCAACTTATGGTCGCTGTTGTCAAACACCAAATTCACTTCCGCCAACCCCAACTGACGGCGTTTAGATGTACCGTTGAAAATCACATCCTCCATCTTGCCGCCCCGGAGATTCTTAGAACTCTGCTCACCCAAAACCCAACGGATAGCATCGGAAATATTGGATTTGCCGCTGCCGTTGGGACCAACGATGGCAGTCACGCCCCTGTCAAAATTCAGTTCTGTTTTTTCTGCAAATGATTTGAAACCCACTGTGGTGAAACTTTTTAACTTCATGGCACTTTCCTTATCTTAAATTTTTCTACCATATTTTAGCACATATGAATATTATTTACAATTGCACAGCTTATGTGCTATAATACTTTTCGTGGAATTGGAGTTGCGATTCCCTTGTGCCATAAATTGAAAGGAGTAATCTATGAGCAGTTTTTCACGGGTCTTAATGGCAACAGACCTGTCCCATCAGTCGGTTAATATGACTGACGGTTTAACCAGCTTGTGCCCGGACAAAGATACCAATGTTATCTTGGCCCACGTATTTGAAGACGACGAAGACGCCGACCCCCGAAGTAGTCAGTACAAAAAAATTCTTGAGAAGCTGAAAAGTTTCCGCAACATACTATCCCAAGAGGGATACAACAACCTTAACATCATCACCTCCAGGGGTGACCCTGCTCAAGAAATTCACCGCTTGACGGAGGAAAATGATTGTGATTTGATTTTTGTGGCCAGCCACCGCAAGGGTTTCATCCGCAGTGCCATTATGGGCACCAGCACCACCTATGACCTGGCCAGGGCCACACTGCAGCCACTCTTCATCGACAAAGATGACGAGGATGCCCAGGAAAACCTGCTGGCAAAAGTATTGGTTGCCACGGATTTTTCCAAAAAATCCCTGCAGGCACTGGAGTTTTTAAGGGAACTCAGGGAAAATGTTGGCAGCGTGCTCTTCGTCCATGTCATCGAAGACGAAGATGACACCAATCCTGGAGACGCAGAAACCTTCCTTAAGGAATTGGTGGACGAAATGAAAATATTTGGCATCTCTTCGGAATACGTAGTCCGTGAGGGTGTAGCCAGCAAAGAAATTATGCGTACCGCCGAGGAAAAGGACTGCCAAATGATTACCATGGCCAAAACCGGAGCCGGAGCCACCGACCTGGACCCCCTGGGCAGCACATCCAAAAACCTCCTTATGAACGCCAAATGTGCCCTGCTCCTCATACCTGATGTGGATGATGACTAAATAATGCTTGACTAAAAGTCAGAATAATCGTATAATAGCCTTTGCAACTATTTTGGAGAGATGACCGAGTGGTTGAAGGTGCACGCCTGGAAAGCGTGTGTACACCTAAAGTGTACCGAGGGTTCGAATCCCTCTCTCTCCGCCACTTAAAAACAACCGCTCCAAACAAGCGGTTTTTCTTTTCCCTTTAGCACCGCATCCATCGGGTCCCCGCAAGGAGATGCCGTGAACCGGGTCAGGTCCGGAAGGAAGCAGCCCTAAGCGGAGTAACCTGTGCCGGGGGCAGCCCGGTGGCTGCGGTGCTGAGGGGGAACAGTAAAAAACAATCGGAGTGCTAACGCACTCCGATTGTTTTTGCTTTGCTCTTTTGCACCGCTTCTTTATATTCCTTCAATTTGGCTCGACAATCATCATTAAAACTTTCATTATGAGTCAGGGGCAGATTTATCAAAACATTTTGCTCAGCACACTCCAGGGCCGCCCCTGCCAAAATAACCGAACAGGCCGCATCCGTCAACAAAGCAGGATTGCCTATTTGCGCCACCCGTTCCGTCAGGGCCGCCGCCTTTACGCAATGCTCCGCAATCCGCAAAGGAACTAGGGCTGCAAACTGGGCTGCCTTCGCCAAACGCTCCCTGCGAAGCAGTTGCTCCTGAGGTCCGTTTTTCGGCAGATGATAACACTCCATAACCCCGTTATAGGCCTTGGCATCCTCATCCACCAATTTCAAAAACTCCGCTCTGGCCACCTGCAATTCACCTTCCAAGAGCATTACTTCCTTTTCCACCGCAGCAAACTTCGGTTTGCCCAAAGTCAGATTGGCCATCATGGAACCCAGTGCCGCCGCCACCGCCCCCACCAGGGCACTGGCACCGCCGCCACCGGGTGTGGGCTGCTTGGATGCAAGAATATCCAAAAATTTTGCAATTGAGTTTTCCGACCAAACAATACTCACGTTCTCAATTCTAAATTCCAAACTCCAAATTCTAAGTTCTGAATCCTAAGTTCTCATTATGGCGGAAGGGGTGGGATTCGAACCCACGGAGGGTTGCCCCTCGCTGGTTTTCAAGACCAGAGCCTTAAACCACTCGACCACCCTTCCGAAAACCTACACTATATAACTGTTCTTATATTACTACTCTTCCTGAATTTTTTCAACATTAAACTTGATTCTTACGGGCCCGGATGTATAAATGTCCCCATCCGCCTTAGCCGCCACCAGAAAATGTTTGCCGGCCCCTTTCAGCTGACTGGTAATTTTCAAAACACCGTCCGCAGTCATACCGCCCACATTACCGCTGATGGGATCAGGGAGTACTCCTGCTGCCACCGCACTCCTGTTGACATTGGTCAAAAGTTCCATCATGATATTTTCCTTAACCCTGGAGTCGTTCTTCCTGATATTGTATTCCTGGCGGTAAAGGGTAGTTCCGTTGGCATAAACCAGTACATTGTCAAAAATTTCCAAAGTGCAAGGGCTGATTTCACCTGCCATAACATTAGTCAGGGCCCTGACCCTGAAAAATTTATCATTCTTCGCCAGATTCAGCTCATCCAATGCCCTGCCGAGGGTTTCATTCTGAAAGGCGATGGCTTGGGGCATGGGATCACCGGGATTCTTGGGTTCAATGCCCGCCTTGGTCAAAGCGGCGCTATTGGCACTGGTCATAAACCAATCCAGTTGAATATTATTTTCTTTGTGCCTGAGGTTCCCCCTCATAACACCGGCATACACGACCTCACCAGCACGGTAGAGCAGTTCCCCCTGCCGCATAATCGTTATGCCGTCCCTGAGAATCTTGGTATTTTTTTGCAATTTTACCACTTCCCCGGCCAACTTATTCTTGGAGTCATTAAGTTCATCAACTTCCTTTTTGGCCGCCATCAAATCCTTATTCGCCACGGCGATTTTCTCATCCAAGGAAGTTATAATTTTATTTTGCCTATCTACTTCTGCCTTGCTTTTTTGCAAGTTTTCGGAAATCATATTCCGTTCCTTTTCCAAGGATTTAATCTGTGCCGTAATGGTTTCCAATTTAAAGAGGGCTACCCTTGCCGTATTGCTGGTGGCCGCCAAAGTCACAACAGAAAGCACACCAATCAGGGCCCCGCCCAAAACCGTCAGAATTCTGGCATTAGTTCGGGGACGGAGACCAAAAAGACGCACATGGGCACGACCAATCCTTTTGCCCATAGCATCCGCAATACAAGCAATAACTGCGCCCATAATGGCAACCGTAACAATTATTCTAATTCCCGTTGTACTCAAACTTTCCCACATAATCAATTATTTTTTTGCTTCATGAAATAAAGGCCTATCCCCAGGCAAAGCAAATTAGGGGTAATACAAGCAATGAATGGATTCAAAATGCCGCCCTTGGCCAAACCCGTGGTCAAAGTCATTATAGCATAGTATATAAAGATGATGATGACACTTATGCCCAAACCGATGCTGTTAGATGCCCTCTGTTTCTGCGTCCCCAGAGCCGCACCCATCATGGCAAAGAAGAAAGACGCCAAAGGAATGTTTATCCGCATAAAAATTTCGCACCACTGCTGGTAAGTTCCCTTGTGCTGGCCTTCCAAAAGTGTAATGTATTCTCTAAGTTCCCGGATGGTCATTTCGTCAAGATTTTTTTCCTGCCAATCCAGCTGTCTGGGACTAATATCAATGGGGATAACCTGCTCACGGAAATGTACGTGGCTGCTTACCCCGCCCTTTTCGCCAATGCTATAAATATCCCCCTCCCCGACCCGCCAGGCGCCCTGGTCATAGGTTGCCTCATTGGCGGTTTGAATACGGGTAATCTTCCCCTTTTCGTATTCCGTAATAGTTACATCGTACATCTTTCCTAAATCATTGTCAAACTCCCGAGCATAAGTGATGCGGGGGGTCTTGCCCTTCAAAGCGGGGATGACCACATCCCGCTGAGTCCTCGGTTTGGTATTATGTTTTATCTCATAATCAATAACATAACTGCATTGGGCTTTAGCCTCCGGCACCACTTTTTCCGCCCAAATGACGCTGAACATGCTGATAACAAAACCTACCACCAAAACAGGAACTACAATACGATAATAGGAAATTCCGCTGGCCTTCATAGCCACAATTTCCGAGGAACCGCTGAGTTTGCTGAAGGCCATCAAGGATGCCAAAAGCATGCTCATGGGGAAAGTGTAGTTAATAATCTCCGGCAAACTGTAAAAAAACATCTTGGCCACACTTTCAATGCTGGCACCATACTGAGTGACAAATTTGGTGATCTGAAATAACATTGTACTGGCTATAAAAATACAGCTGAAGGATGCCACGCCGAACCCGAAAGGATAGAGCAACTCTTTCAGTACATATCTGTCAAGCAAACGTAACTTCATTCCTTATTTTTTCCTTCCTTACACCTTATACCTTACATCTCCATTACATAGAGAACTTGTCGCCCAAGTAATACTTGCGGGCAATGGGGTCATTAGCAATCTTCTGACTGTCACCGCTGAGCAAAATCCGGCCTTCAGCCAAAATATAGGCGTTATCCACAATACTCAGGGTCTCACGCACATTATGGTCCGTAATCAAAATGCCAATGCCTCGTTTTGCCAAATGGGCTACCATGCTTTGAATGTCCGCCACTGCAATAGGGTCAATGCCGGCAAAGGGCTCATCCAACAAAATGAAAGCCGGACTGGTGGCCAGGGCCCGGGCAATTTCCACCCTACGCCGCTCACCACCGCTCAAAGCCGTGCCTTTGGACTTACGCACATGCTGCAACTTGAATTCATCCAGCAGCGCATCAGTTTTTTCATGTCGTTCCTTATCGCTCATCTCCACCGTTTCCAGGATAGCCAAGAGATTTTCTTCCACAGTCATCTTGCTGAAGATGCTTGCTTCCTGAGGCAGATAACCAATACCCCTGCGGGCCCGTTCATACATGGGCAACTTAGTAATATCTTCCCCATCCAAAGTAACCTTACCGCTGGTGGGCCGCTCAATACCCACAATCATATAAAATGTGGTGGTCTTGCCTGCACCATTGGGGCCCAAAAGCCCCACAATCTGACCCTGTTGAACCTGGATGCTCACACCGTCCACAACACGGCGTTCACCGTATACTTTTACCAATTCGTGTGTTTCAATAATCATGCTTCCTCCGGTGCATCCGGATAGGCCCGGACACGACGTGTTTTTTGCTGCCCCTTATTCTCCACCAAGGTCTGTGATTCCACCGTTTCCCCGGTCTTCGGTGCCGTAGGTTTTGGGGTGTAATCAATAATCACCCTGCCGTCCGCCTGGGCAACTTTGGCGTTGTTGAGTTTCAACCTGTTGCCCCTGACCGTATTTCCGTCCTGTGTGGCACTGGCATTGCCAATAAGTTCCAAATAATTGGCCGCACTATTACTGTTATCAACCCTATAAATAGCACTGTCCGCTTTGGCCTCCAATTTACGTACATCACTGCGGATATACACGCTGCCATTGGCTTTCGCCACCCCCTCAGCATGATTGTAATTGATTTCATCCGCTTCCACCACACTGCCGTCCGTATCAATCAGTGTCGCCCTGCCATTGCCCGCCTGCAAATACTGTTGCGTCTTGTAATAGTCAATCAAGGGTGCCTTCAATGTCCTACCGTCCTTCACCAGCACCGCATTGCCGCTGGCACTGGAATGGTCCTCATCATGCACCGTCAGTGTGTCGGCGGTAATATGGTAACCGTCCTTGTCCGCCACCACATTCCCTTGCAGGTAACCTGACTTGGTTTTGTTGTTGAATTGGGCATAATTGCCTGTGGCCCTGCCCCCGTCCTGCATCAGCACCACATGCCCTCTGGCCACGCCCAAATTACTTTCCATATCAAATTCAATCTCATCCCCGCTCAAATTGAACCCTGCCAAACAAATGTTGCTCGTCAAAGTCAGGATGAACAACCCCGTCAAAAAAATCTTTTTTTGCATCTCACTACCGCCTTTCCACATACGCATGACCGATTAGACGTATCTTTTTAAAGGACCCTGTGGTAACGGCCTTGTCACCACGGGCATACCAATCATCCTTCCAGAGCTGCACATTCCCTGTGGCGGTAACACGCCGCTTCTTGTCTTCCCAAGTAACCTTATCCGCCGTAAGTTTACTCTTATCCGAGGAAAGCACCGCCGAAACCTGGTCCCTTACCATAAAATCCTGCTTGCCGGTTACCATTTCCCCGTTCTTGGCCACCACATCAAAGTAGGAACCGTCATCACGATAGACCTTGCCCTTGATGCCGTGAAGAATGGTTTTGTTGGACACCTGGTCGCTGACCACCTCATCCACATTGAAATGCCAGATCACCTTGCCGTCCTTTTCCCTGCTGATTTCCGTATTCTTCAAAGTGGCGGCAAATTTGGCCTTAACGCCGTTGTCCATAACAACCTCCATAGGCCCCATCCCGCCAAACATCAACCAGGCAATAATACCGGCGGCTATCAGCAACGCCCCTGCCACACCGGCAAAAACAACCATATTGTTTTTGACAAACTTAACCCTGCTCATCCGTTGCCATCTTCCTTCCTCATCTTTCATCCCTCATCCTTTCTGGTAAGGTGTATTCCAGCGATGCTGGAACCAAATCCACTGGTTCGGATATTTCTTTATCATCTCTTCCACCTGTCGGCTGTAGGCCAAGGTGGCAACATAATCATCCTCAACCTTATTCCCGGTGTCCCTGTAAACAACCGGCTCCCCAAAGCTAAGCACATGTCCTTTTCCGCCCGCATTACGCAAAATGAAGACGGGAATTATGGGCGCCTGGAACTTTCTGGCAAAATACACCGGCCCCTGGGGAGTGGAAGCCATCTTACCCAAAAAGGGGACAAAGATGCCTGTTTCCCCGCCATCCTGATCCGCAATCAGGCCCACCATACGCCCCTTCTTCATGGCTCTGGCACAACCCAAAATTTCCGTGGTGCCCCGACTAAATATCTCCTGTCCTGCACCCCTACGCAATTCATTCATAAAATCAGAATATACTTGATTCGGCTGGGGCTTTTCCACCGCGCTCAAAGGATAACCATTCAAAGCCAAAGTGGCACCCGACCATTCCCAGTTGTCCATATGGCAGGCCACCAGCACCACCCCATGCTTTTCCGCCAGGGCCCACTCCAAAACCTCCCGATTCTGAATCTTCACATAGCGGCCAACATTATCCCTGTTAAGGGACGGCAGGGCAAAAATCTCCAAAAAAGTCATACCCAAATTTTTGCACAATTCATGAATAGCTGTATTGGCCTCAGCATCCGAATAACCCAAACATTCCTTGATAGTTTCTTCAGCCCGCAAACGCTGTTTTTTAGCCACATAGTAGTAAATTTTTCCGGCGCCCTTACCCATAGCGATAAGCATCCCGTAGGGCATGTGACTGAATATGAAACTCAATACTTTTAATGCAGCATAAAGCATTCCTATTGCCTGCTTCCCAAATTTTTTCTCACAATCTCGGACCACTTTCCCTGGTCCCGCATAATTTTTTCGATAACTTCCCGGACGGCACCCCTGCCCCCCGAAGCGGCGGCAACATAATCCGCCCTTTGCACAACATCCGCAGCGGCGTCCGCCGGCGCCAATTTTACACCCGCCAACTTAAACGCCCCCAAATCATTAAGGTCGTCACCCATATAGGCCACTTCTTCCGCTGTCAAACCAAATTGGTCCATCAGTTGTTGCAGCACCTGCACCTTATCCTTAACCTCTTCAAAACAGTAGGGCACCCCCAACTCCCGGGCCCGGTAGGCCACAATACCATTGCCCCGACCCGTGATGAAAGCCACCTTCAGTCCCTGTTTCTGAGCCGCATTGATTGCCAGCCCGTCCTTGGCATAAAAATTTTTGAACAATTCACCTTGAGCATTTTCAAAAATGATTCCGTCCGTCAGAACCCCATCCACATCCAACGCCAAAAGCTTTATCTTCCGAAAATTCATACCACGCCTCTTCTAACCAAATCAGTCACATGCAACAAACCTATAACATGCATAGAACCGTCCACCACCGGCAAAACCGTAATTGGTTTGGGCTGATGGGATTCCATCAGATGTAGGGCCTCCGCCGCCAACCGATCCTTAGTGATGTATTTTGCGGTCCTGGTCATCAGTTCCGTAACCGGTCTCTGCAAAAAATCCACACCCTTGTGCAGTCCCCGCCGGATATCCCCATCCGTCAGTACCCCCAACATAATTCCATCGTCATCAACCACGCTGACTGCACCCAGGCCCTTGTCCGTAATCACGAAAAGCGCTTCCTGCACGGTGGCATCCGCATGAACCACGGGGTTCTCGTCCCCGGTGTGCATAATGTTTTCCACAGTGAGCAAAAGTTTGCGGCCCAGAGCTCCGCCGGGATGAAAAACCGCAAATTTATCCTTAGTAAAATGATGCTGCACCAAAAGGGCCATGGCCAAAGCATCCCCATAAGCCAGACAGGCGGTAGTACTGCTGGTTGGAGCCAGCCCAAGAGGACAGGCCTCCTTGGAAACCCCCACATCCAACACCACGTCTGCGGCTTTGGCCAAGGTACTGTTCCCGTTACCAACCATAGCAATTATTTTAGCTCCGATTCTGCGGACACTGGGCAGAATATTCAACACCTCCGTGGTCTCACCGCTGTTACTCAGGGCCAGCACCACATCATCATGGGTCACCATACCCAAATCCCCATGAATCCCCTCCGCCGGATGCAGAAAGAAACTGGGGGTTCCGGTGCTGGCGAAAGTGGCCGCCAGCTTGTTGCCGATATGGCCGCTCTTGCCCATGCCCGTAACAATCACCCGGCCGGGGCAATGCATCACCAAATCCACCGCCCTGCCAAAATTTTCATCAATTCTGGGAATGAGTTCAACTATAGATTCCGCTTCCAGACGCAAAGTTTCCCTCGCCTGCTCCATATATTTTTCCATCCTCATCCGTCCTCCTTCATTCCTCGTCCTTCATCCGTCATCCCTATTTTCTCACTACCTTGTCGATGGCCAAAACGTCCTGCAACAGGGATTGCAAATCCTTTAAAGCCACCATATTTGGCCCGTCACTCAGGGCCTCCGCCGGATTGTCATGCACCTCCAAAAACAGGGCATCCACCCCCACTGCCGCTGCCGCCCGTGCCATATGGGGCACATATTGGCTCTGCCCTCCGCTGGAAGTTCCCTTGCCGCCGGGGATCTGAACGGAATGGGTGGCA
>JAKSOM010000110.1 GCA_024405585.1 Acidaminococcaceae bacterium
TTAACAGGGATAAAGCCGAGCACGCCGCAGGCGATGGCACCGGCCATGGAAGTAATCGCCAAAGGAATAATTTCGGTAATAAAGCAAATAGCGATTACTGCCAACATGATTAAGCATTTTACTGCTGGGGTCATAATATTTCCCTCCTTTAAAAATTTTCTCCCCTTGGGAGTAATGCCCATATACTACATAATTATATTGCACCCCCATATGACAAAAGCAACAGAGCCCAAGGTTCTGTTGCTTTGAATAGTTTTATTAAACTAATATAAATTTCGTAACTTACTTAACTTTTATCAACCGCACAACACAAACATATGCTTGTTGAAATCAATCAATCCTTCATCCTTCATCCTGGCCAATTCGCGGGTCATGGCGGAACGGTCCGCATCCAGGTAGTTGGCCATATCCGTCCGGCTGAAGGGAACCTCAAACCTGACGGATTTTTTCTCTGCCGACTGCTGTTCCAGATAAGCCATAATCTTGCCCCGCAGGGTCTTCTTCCCCAATATATCCACCTTTTCCAACAATTCTCTGTTCTGCTCCGCCACGATAGCCACCATATTAGTAAAAAACTTACTGTAGAGTTTTACGTCCCCCAATACGCTCAAGGTCATACGGCTGAAGGGCAGCAACACAATATCTGCGGTCTCAGTAACAAAATAACTCACAACGCTCTGCCGGTTCGCTGCGGCAAAATGGTTTTCACCAAAGGTCTCACCGGCCCTGATATGCCCCACAATGCTCTTTTCGCCTTCCGCATCCTCCCGGACAATCTGCACGGAGCCCTTTGCCACCAGGCAAAGGTTCTCAATCACATCCCCCGCCAGATAGATATAATCGTTCTTTTGGACATGTTTCGTCAGCATGTTCATCCTGCTCAGCAAATCCTTGACTTCATCCGAAGTCATATTCTTGAACAAAGGGGATTGGGCAACCTGTTCAATAGTTATATTCATGCTCAATTAAAACACCTCCCACACCTTGATTATAGTATGGGAGGGTCTTTCAGTAAATTAAAGTAAGTTTTTCAAGTGATTTTGTATAATATGTTGCTTTGGCAACGCTTACAAAATCACTTACTTTATTTACAAAATTATCAGTGCATATAGACATTCAACACATCACTCTTTTTATCCAAACAAAGATACTTGTAAACCGGTCTGCCCACGGAACCCCTGTGCAAATCCAGTTTCAGCAGATTGATGGCTTTCAAGAACTCCAAGTACTTGCGGATACTCACCCGTGAAAGCCCCACCAGGGCCGCCACTTCCTCCGTAGTGAACATACCGTCAAAACTGCAAATCTTCTCCCACACCACTGCCAAGGTGTGCTTATCCAACCCCTTGGGCAAAACTGCCAAATTGCCCTTCTCCTGACGGATGATTGTGCTGTCCAGATCGTTCTGCTCAAAGACCTGCTGCTCCTCAACCAAATGATGCCTGCGCTGATAATTGCAAAGGGCCAGATTGAAACGTTCGAACTCAAAGGGCTTGATGATATAATCCACCGCCCCCAGCCGCAGGGCCTGCTTAATCTTATCCTTGTCGTTGGCGGCGGAAACAATAATCACATCCACATCAAAATCCTTTTCCCGCACCTTGGCCAAAAACTGCAGCCCGTCCATCTTG
This sequence comes from Acidaminococcaceae bacterium, assembly GCA_024405585.1. Taxonomy (GTDB): domain Bacteria; phylum Bacillota; class Negativicutes; order Acidaminococcales; family Acidaminococcaceae; genus Phascolarctobacterium_B. The sequence continues at coordinate 1,632 of JAKSOM010000110.1, forward strand.
GGCATAAACACATCCAGAATCACCAAATCATATTTTTTACGACCCAAAAATTCCAAAGCGGCAGTACCGCTGCGGGCCACATCACACAACTGGAACCCCTTGATTTGGCTCAGATAATGCTCATGCAACTGGGCCACCATCGGATCATCTTCCACAACCAATACATTAATCAATTACCTCACCTGCCTTCTTCACCGGCAAACGCACCGTAAATACCGTACCCTCACCAGGCGTGGATTCCACGCTGATGGTGCCGTCCAAATTCTCTACACTATTCTTGATCAAATACAAACCGAAACCGTGCCCTGCGCCTTTGCTGGAAAAACCCCTGGTAAAAATTTTCTTCAATTCCCCAGGAGCAATGCCGGGCCCGCTGTCCTCCAACTCCAACACAATCTCATGCTGAAAATCCAAAATGCTCAAAGAAACAATCTTATCCCCATCATAATTCTTCAAAGCATCAAAAGCGTTCTCAACCAAATTGCCGATAATCAACACCAAATCATGTACGGAGGGAACTTCCAATTCGTGATGAATCTCCGATTCCTCCGTCAAACTGAAATCAATCTCCAATTCCCGTCCCCGGGCAATCTTACCCAAAATAAACCCGGACAGAGCAATATCCTTCACCCTGGTAACCACGTAATTTACCTCGGATTGGCGGCTGTTGGCAATCTCCTTGGTATAATTCTTCAGCTCATCATAGGCCCCCATGTCAATCAGACCCATAATGACATGCATCTTGTTCATAAACTCGTGGGTCTGGGCCCTCAAAGCCGTGGCATAATTCTTAAAACCCGTCAACTGATTGGCCAATTCAAACACATCCGACTTACGCCGGAAAGTGGCCACCGCACCGCCGATATGCCGCTCAAGATAAATGGGCACCACCGTCATCATGAACACTGTATCCCCCATCTTCACGGGGGCATCCGCCAAGGCCTTGCCCTCCTTGAAAATCCTGTCCCAGGCCACATCCGGGAACACCTCCCTGGCCAGCCGCTGTTCCATCTGCTTGGCATCCGGCACATTGGCCTCCACCAGAAGGGTCTCCGCCTCCATATTTATCAGGGTCACAACACCCTCGCTATTGACATTTACAACCCCCTCACGAACACTGTTCAAAATAACATTCCGTTCCTGCAAAAGAGTGGCAATGGCCTCCGGCTCCAACCCGAACAAAACCTTCTTGACATGCCGGGCCAAATAAATGGCCCCCATAATCCCGATAAACAAACCGAACAGAGTGGTAATGAACAGAAATGTTATGGAATCCACCGTGGAAGTATTCACCAGTTCCCCGGAATAACCCGTAACTACATAACCCAGACGCCGATTTTCCTTGTCCTCCACAAAACCGATGGCCTTATTGGGAATCTTGTAATTTTGGTTGTAAGTAATCTCCCTGTAAGGCGCGTACTCTTCCACCAAATCCTTGGCACTTCTGTCAAAGTCCTTCAGTCCGGCTGGATTATAAAACACCACCATGTTTTTGTTCATATCAAAAATCGCCACGCTGGCCTCGTCAGAATCATCCACATGATTTACATAATTCAGCATAAAGTTCCGGACATTCTCTTCCGACCCGGTCAGCTTACCGCTCAGGCCGGAGATGATTTCATTGGAATTGCAAAGAATGACATTGATACTTACCGCATTGATGCTGACCCGGTCATAAATAAGTTTGGCCACCTTGAAAGTTGTAAAAAGAGATGCGGGCAAAAGGGCACACAAAACCACGATTGTTACCAAGGTAACAATCTTCTGGGAAAGGGTGGTTCCCTTAGCCAAGATGTTATAACCTAAATTATTTCCATTAATGTTTCTATTGACATCATCTTTCATATTTATTATTTTAACACAAAATACACTTCACGCTCAACAATCCCCACTTACTTTACTTTTTTTATTTCTGCCAAAGACATAAAAAGACCGTCCGCAACGCAGACGGTCCTTTTGTGTTTTGATTAAGTTTTCTTTCCTTCAATCAGGAAATCTTAGGGAAAATCGTTTTAGACAAGGCGCAAGGGAAA
>JAKSOM010000111.1 GCA_024405585.1 Acidaminococcaceae bacterium
AGGTGGGGCAGGAGACGGCAGTACCAACAATTACGGCGGAAAAGATAGAGGGGGTGCTGGCACAATTTTTGGGTAAAGGGTTGCAGACCCCGCCCATGTACAGTGCTTTGAAGATTCACGGTAAGAAACTCTATCACTTGGCCCGTAAGGGGGAGGAAGTGGAACGGCAGCCCCGGGAGATCAGCATTTTTGCCTTGGAGTTGCTGTGTTTTGACCAGACCGGTTTCCGATTCAGGGCGGAATGTTCCAAAGGCACCTATATCCGGGTATTGGCGGAGGATTTGGCAAAGGCGTTGGGTACGGTTGGCACTTTGGCAAAACTGACCCGCAGTCGGGTGGGGAGTTTTACCTTGGAAAAAAGTTTTACACTTGAGGAAATCCGGGAAAATCCGGAGGCCTGCAGTTTGGATGTTTTGCCTTTTGAAAAACTCGTCCTGACGGAAAAACAGGCCTGGCGTCTGACATCCGGGGTGGTGACGACTTTGCGGGGTGTGGCGGACGGCTGCTATTCCCTTTTGGACCCATCGGGAAAAATTCTTTTGGGGCTTGCGGATGTTGTGAATGAAATGGCAAAGGTCAGAAAGGTTATACATCACTATGCTAATAATGAAGCATTTGTCTGAGCTATCTGAACAGGTGATTTTGGCGGTAGGGACATTTGACGGTTATCACTTGGGCCATCAGGCGGTGTTGGCCAAGGCCATGAAAATCGCCAGGGAGCAGGATGTTCCCTTTGCAGTAATGACTTTTGCCAGACATCCCCTGGAATATTTGCATCCTGAGGCGGTGCCCAATAAACTGATGGATTTGCGTCAGCGGCGGATGTTTTGCATCAAGTTCGGGGTAGATGAACTTGTTGAAATAGATTTCAATAAGGAATTTGCCGATTTGTCCGCTGAGGATTTTGCCAATTTGGTAAAAAAACATATGGTGGTGGTGGGGGAGAATTTCACCTTTGGCAGGAACAGGCAGGGCAAGTTTGATGTCTTTGACTCTGTGGAGGTTTGCCCCCTTCTGAAAATTGATGGTGAGGCGGTGAGCAGCACTCGTGTCCGCAGGGAAATAGCCGCAGGAAATATGGAATCGGTACACCGGCTTTTGGGCAGGGACTATAGTATTAAAGGCGAAGTGCTTCATGGGGATGCACGGGGACAGTTCCTGGGGTTCCCCACTGCCAATTTGTCTGTCGGTGAATATTGTTTGCCCGGATACGGGGTATATATAGGTAAAGCAAAATACGCAGGAAGGAAATATCCTGCAATGATAAATGTGGGGCTTAACCCGACTTTTACATTGAATATCCCCAGGATTGAAGCCCATATCATTGGGTTTGAGGGAGATTTGTACGGAAAGAGAATCCGACTTGATTTTGTCAAAAAAATGCGTGACGAAATAAAGTTTTACAATATCAAGGATTTGATTAACCAGTTAAAAGAAGATAAAAAAAATACTTGTGCTTATTTTGAAAATGTGGTATTATAACCAATGCTGACCGTCACTTGGATATTGGCGACTCCTGCGGTGTCCCAGTGATTGGCATAAAATTATTTATAGGAGGAATTTGTTATGTTGACAAAGGAAGCAAAACAGGCGATTATCGCCGACAATGCCCGTGGCGAGGGGGATACCGGTTCTCCTGAAGTGCAGATTGCAGTTCTTAGTGCCCGTATCAACTATCTCACCGAGCATCTGAAGAGCCATGCCAAAGACCATCACACCCGTCGTGGTCTGTTGCAATTGGTTGGTCATCGTCGTGGCCTTCTGAACTACCTTGAGAAGAAGGATATTGAGCGGTATCGTGCTATTATTGCCAAATTGAATTTGCGCAAATAGTCAGAAAGCAATCAAAAAAACCTGCTTAGGGATAAGCAGGTTTTTTTGATGTTTGTTTAATGTTATTTATTGAGAATATCCTTCATCCGTTCCCGCATAGTTTTTCTTTTGGCGGGTTGATTATTGGCGGAATCCGTTTGCATTTCCTGGCGGACTTCGCTGGGGGCCTTTTTGCTCCTGACATCCTCTTCCGCCTGCTTCTTGCGGCGTTTTTCTTCCCGGGCCTGACGTCTTTTCAAAATCCATTCCTCTTCACGGGTAAGGGTTTGTTCGACCGGTTCCTCTTTGGGTTTTTGAGGGGGGTCTTGAACAATTACCGGTTCAGGGGGGATGACTACACCCGGATTGACGAAATTGGATTTGGGAACATCTTTCAAAGCTTCGTACATGAAGGTGTGCCAAATGGAGAGGGGAGTACCGCTGCCCGCCATTGACCAGCTGTCGTCCTTGGCTTTCATGGGTTTGTTGTTGTCATCACCAACCCAAACGGCAGTACACAAATCAGGAGTGAAGCCGATGAACCAGGCATCTACGCTGTTATCCGTAGTTCCTGTCTTGCCTGCTGCAGGCCGGCCAATGCCCATGCCGCCGGCGGAACCGCTGATAAGCACGTCCCGTAACATATCAACCGTCAGGTAAACTGATTTTTCGTCCAAAACACGGCGTACGGTGGGTTTGTATTCATAGATGATGTTTCCGCTTCTGTCTTCTATTTTTTTGATGGCAAAGGGATGGGCATAATTGCCTCCGGTGGCAAAGACGCCATATGCACTGGCCATTTCCAGAGGAACAACACCATTGGTCAGACCGCCAATAGCCATGGCCAGATTAACATCGGAATATTTTCCTGAATCAACCAGTGTGGAAATGCCCATGCGTTCTGCGTTTTGGATAATTTTATAAACGCCAACTTCCCTTGCCAAAGCAATGGTGGCCACATTCATGGAGCGTTTCAGAGCGGTACGGAGAGAAACTTTTCCGTAAAATTTTTTGGTAACATTTTGCGGTTTCCAATCCTTGGCAAATTCTTCTTCCTTGTCTTCTATGATGCTGGCAGGGGTGAAGCCGCTCTGCATGGCAGTGACATACACAAAGGGTTTGAAACTGGAACCGGGCTGACGGACTGCCAAAGTTGCCCGATTAAATTTATCGTCACCACGGCCTCCGATCATGGCTTTCACTTCACCTGTTTTAGGATCAATGGCAACAACCGCACATTGGGGCTGATGCTTGTGATTGTCATCCTCGTAGAAGTCGGGCAGGTGCTTAAGCAGGGATTTCTCCGCTTCTTCCTGCATCTTGCTGTTCAAGGTGGTGTAGATTTTTAAGCCGCCCTTGTAAAGGGCATCCGCATCAAATTCAGACATAACTTTTTGGCTGCACATATCGAAGAAATAACTGCGCAAATCAATCTGTTCTTTCTTGTGCCCTTCAAAAAGCTTGATTTCCTCCGCCTTGGCCTTGGCATTTTCCTCCTCCGTCAGGTATCCGTATTTTTGCATTTGGTTCAGCACCAGCTCCTGGCGTTCCTTGTTGATTTTAGGATTGACAAAGGGGTTGTAGTAATTGGGGGCTTTGGGGATGGCCGCCAGTACAGCGGCTTCAGGAAGGGTCAGATCCTGTACATTTTTATTGAAGTACATCTGGGCCGCACTCTCCACACCATATACTCCGTTGCCGAAATAAATCTGATTCAGATACATGGCCAAAATTTCCTTCTTGGAGTACTGACGTTCCAGTTCCCTGGCGATGTAGGCCTCCCGGATTTTTCTTGAGAGGGTTCTTTCGGAAGTTAAAAAGGCGTTCTTGGCCAACTG
>JAKSOM010000112.1 GCA_024405585.1 Acidaminococcaceae bacterium
GGCGGTGCTGCCGCTTACCGCCAGTACGCCCCCCTCTTTTACATCATAGTTCAGGTCCGCACTGCCCTCCTCCCCGCCGTCAAGGTTCAACCGTTTGTCCCCTGTGCTGACGGTCATTGCCGTGGCGGTTTCCGCAGTTTTTTCCACTTTGTGTCCGTTCAGGTAAAGGGTCAGTTCCCTGTTGGCCTGGGTTGGTGCCCCCATGTCCGCCGCCGTTTCCGTATAGGTGTTGTCTCCGGTCAAGCTGAAGGTGCCGATGTCCACACTGCCCTCATGTTTGGTGCCTTCAAAAAAATCCTTGAGGGTTACGTTCAGCGCCTCCACAGTGTATTTTATGCTGCCCTTGGCCTCCCCGTTTTCAAAGGTGTAGGTATTGCCGCCACCTGTTGTAAGAATGAATTTTCCTTCCTCCCCGTTCAGGGTGTAGTCGCCCCGGGTGGGGGTGGAGCCGTTTTCCGTAAGGTATTGGACCGTTTGCCAGCCGGACGGGTAACCGCTTCCCGCCGCCCTGTCTTTAACGATGTTGATGTGTTGGACATTTATTTGGGCATTTTCTGCCACAACCCCTGCCGCCACTTTATCCCCGGTGTTGGTACTCATATCCACGCCCAAATACAGGTCGGTGCCGCCTTTCAGGGTTCCCACCGTCAAAGTGTTGAGGCCAGTGGAGCCGTCCGTGAGTTTCAAAGTGCTGCCACCGCCCAGCTCCAGCGTTCCCGCTACGGTTTGGTCGGTCAGGACTGTCATGGTGCCGTTGACTTTGGTGGTGCCTGCCCCGGCAATGTCCTTTTCCAAGGTAACGTCCCCGGTCAGGGCTAAAATACTGTTGTCGTTTACGGTCAGAGTTCCCGTGTTGGCCAAGTTCTTCCATTCGGTTTCAACCTCTCCCCCGATGGCGATGTTGCCCGCACCTTCCAGTTTCTTCACCAAAACACCGTCCGTAAGGGTCAGGGTGCCGCTGTTCACCACAGTTGTTCCTGCAACGGCGATGTTATCCACATCCGTGCTCACATTCCCCGCAAAGACCAGGTTGCCTCCGCCTTCCAGTTTCTTTGTCAGGGTGCCGGCGGTAAGGGTCAGGGTTACGCCTTGGTCAATTTTGTTGGTGTCCGCCGCCACATAGTCCGCAGCAATTGTCAAATCTTGGGCAAATTCCAAAATGCCGGAGGTTATATGTTTTCCGCCCAAGGCGGCTCCGTTCAGTTTCACCGTGCCACTGTTGGTGATTGCTTTTGCCAGCTCCCCTGCCATCAGTTCCAGTACACTGCCATTGTTTACGGTCAACGTTCCTGTGCTGCCCAGGTTGGCAGCGGTGGAGCTTACCGCACCTTCAATGACAATGCTGCCCTCGCCTTCAATCTGGTTCGCCAAGGTTCCGTCCGTAAGATTTACCGTGCCGCTGTTGGCCACATTGCTTAAGAGATCCCCGGCGGCGATATTCAGGGTCCCCTTGTTGTCAATGTCTTCTTCAATCTTCAGTTTCTTGCCGTTCCCCGCCATATCCAGGGATTTGCCGGGGTTGATATGCAAAAACCTTTGGGTGATGTTGTTCAGCGCAACCACATCCCCTTCAATGGTCAGGGAACCGGTATCACCACGAACCATTTCCTGCAAAGTGCCGCCGGTCAGGGTCATCCTGCCGCTGTTGGATATGGTGCCCGCATCCCCATCAATGACCAGGGCATCCGCATTGGTGGTCAAGGCAATACCGTAAAGGAGGGACAGTGCATATTGGGCGATGAGGTTGCCGCCGCTGTTGGTGACATTCCCGATGATGCTGATGCTGCCGGTGCCGGTGATGTCGCTGCCCAAATCACCGCCGGTCAGGAAAAAGTTGGGGCTGTTGTTGGTCAGTCCGCCGGTAATGCCGTTGGCGGTGGTGAACATGGTGCCTGCGTTATCCACCGCACCGCTAATGGTGCCGGTATTGCTCAACATAACGCCGGCGGCAACAACCACTTTGTTTTCAATGTTCTTCCCGCTGGTCAAAGTGCCAAGAATATTGATGGTGCCCTTCCCTGCGATATCCGTCCCCAATTCGGAAGCGGCGCTGCCTCCCAGATTCAGGACACCCTCATTTTTCAGCCCCTCCGTCATTTGCAGTTTGGCTGCGTCCGCAACAATCAGGCAGTTACTGTTGGTGTATTTGCCCGCTCCTGTCAGTTCCCCGGAGGCCGTGACAATTCCGTCAAAAGCCACCTCCCCGGCATTCATTATGTTTCCGGTCAGGGCGGTGCTGCCGCTTACCGCCAGTACGCCCCCCTCTTTTACGTCAAAGTTCAGGTCCGCACTGCCCTCCTCCCCGCCGTCAAGGTTCAGCCGCTTGTTGCCGGTGCTGACGGTCATGGCCGCTGCCGCCCCCGCAGTTTTTTCCACTTTGTGCCCGTTCAGGTAAAGGGTCAGTTCCCTGTTGGCCTGGGTGGGCGCCCCCATGTCCGCCGCCGTTCCCGTATAGGCATTGTCACCGGTCAAACTGAAGGTGCCGATGTCCACACTGCCCTCATGTTTGGTGCAAACAAAAAATTCCTTGAGGGTCACGTCCAATGCTTCCACGGTGTATTTTATGCTTCCCCTTTCGTCACCGTTTGTAAAGGTATAGATGTAGTCGGTTGTCGACAAAAGAATCTTCCCGTCCGCAGCACCGTTCACGGTGTAGCTGCCATGGGTGGGGGCAGTGCCGTTCTCCGTAAGATATTTTACGGTCTGCTCCCCGGAGACGGAACCGGCCGGCTCCCGCGTAATGTTGATGTGTTGGATGTTTATTGTGGTGTTTTCTGCCACAACCCCTGCCGCCACTTTATCCGCAACATTGTTGAGCATATCCACGCCCAAGTACAAGTTGGTAGTGCCTTTCAGGGTTCCCGCCGTCAGGGTGTTGAGGCCAGTGGAGCCGTCCGTCAGTTTCAGGGCACTGCCCTCACCCAGTTCCAGCGTTCCTGCTATGGTTTGGTCGGTCAGGACGGTCAGGGTGCCGTTGGCTTTGGTGGTGCCTGCTCCAGCAATGTTTTTGGTTAAAGTGTTTTCACCGGTCAGGGTCAAAATGCTGTTGTCGTTTACGGTCAGCGTTCCCGTGTTGGCGAGGTTGCCTAAGGTGGAGCTTACATCACCGCCGATGACAATATTTCCCCCACCGCCGAGTTTCTCTGCCAAGGTGCCGGCGGTAAAGGTCAGGGTTTTGCCTTCCATGAGGGTGTTGGTACCACTGGTGGCAATGTTGTCAGCGTTGATGTTCATGTCCGTAGCAAAGGTCAGGTTGCCCGCCCCTTCCAGTTTCTTTGTCAGGGTGCCGGCGGTGAGAATCAAAGTTCTGTTTTGGGCAATATCGGTTTTGTCGGCCCCAAGTTTGTCCGTGTCCGTGCTGATGTCCCCCACAATTTTTAGGGTTCCGCCTGTAATTACGGTGTTTAGGGTCTGTTCCGTAAGGTTGCCCAGTTGCACCGTGGCATTGTCCGCATTTTTCAGTTCAGCAATGTTCAGGCAGGCCATGTCCCCCACCGTCATAGCCGCCTTGTTGTTGTAGGTGCCTTCGCCTTCTATTTTTCCTTTCAGGGTAATGTCCTTGTTGAAGTCCACCGTGCCGACATTGCTGATGGTACCGGTCAAGTCCTCACCGGTATTTATAGCCATGGTTCCGCTGTTGCTGATTG
>JAKSOM010000113.1 GCA_024405585.1 Acidaminococcaceae bacterium
GTCCCCCGCCCCACGCCTGGGGCGGAAAAAATTCGCACAAAGCAAACTTTATTGAACCCTGATGGCTGGAGCAAAGCGACATTGTGGTGAGCAATTACGTTGTCACTTTCGCCTGCAGTCGAAGTTTCCCCCTCATCCCCTTCGCCACTTCGTGGCCCTCTTCCCCTCACAAGGGGACGCAAGGGTTCGCAGTGTGCTGACTTCACTGCTATAATCACAGGACCATCTTACCACAATTACGCATTACGAATTACGTATTACGCATTATATTCACGCCTTGTCATATTCAGTACGGTAGATGACTTCGTCTTGAATGGGTTTGCCGATTTCACACCAATACTGGGTGAACCCTGCCACACGGACCATCAAATCACGATATTTTTCCGGTTTGATTTGGGCCTCCTTCAGCGTCTTGGAATCCACCACATTGAACTGCACATGGAAGCCCCCCTTCCGCATATAGGCGGAAACAATGTCCAGCAATTTTCTCGTACCCTGCAATCCCCGTAATGTGCTGGGGTGCAGTTTCAGGTTCATTTGGGAATTCTGACAGTCGCTGTGGTCGTAACAGGTTGCGGATTCGAAGATGGCATAAATGCCGTTCTTGTCGGTGCCCGCCGCTGCAGAAACGGAACCGTCGGAATAGGTCGTCCCGGCCAAACGGCCGGCAGGGTCCGCCAGGGTGATGAAGCCCTGGGGGCCATGGGTTGATACGGAAATTTGGCACATATAGAGGGGTTTGTCGTAATAGGATTTGAAGCTGTGAACCATAGGAACCATAACATCTTCATACCATTTCAGGAATTTGTCCGCCTCCGGGTCCGCATTGCCGTACTTTGGTGCATTGACAGCATCAGCATAAATCTTTTCATATTTGGCGGCCTGCTCCGTGGCTTCACAATAATCAGGACTGAATACGCCGGTTTCATAAGCAGTTTTGAAACCGTAATTATTCAGCATGGCATCAACCACCTCGTCCAGTGTATATTTTCTGTCAACAAACACCATCTTGTTCAAAGCCGCCAGGGAGTTAACCAATGTAATGGTGCCGCAGGATTCAAAATTGAGGGATGCGTTGTAACGGCAGCCCCCATCACTCAAGGATATACCGTCACGGAAACAGTCCGGCTTCAGCATGGAAGCGAAAACCGGAGGGGTCATTTTACGCCAAATATCCATTTGGATATTATTAACTTTGTTGACCGCATCAATAATCGTCCGCATATATTCAAGCCACTGCTTTTGAATAACTTCCATGGAATTTAACTCAAGATTGTGTTTCGGAAGAATCTGCCTGCCGGTACGGTAATCCATACCATTTGTCAGCACCAGCTCCAAAACCTTGGGCATAGCAATAAAATGCACCCCAGAACCACAGGTGGGACTGGCCCCACCGGGAATCCAGGTAACTTTGCCGTTATAAGTCAAAGGAAGAAATATTCCGGGAGCCGACTCCAAACATCCCCCAATGCACCAGGCCCTGGCATCCTCAACCGTCATACCCTCGGGACCGTAGTTCTTCAGCATATAGTTCATACCCTGCTGATTATTCATCCAGGCAGGATAGCCCATACCCAATTTGGTACAGGAAGCCGCCTTCATAAAGAAGGACTCCGGAGTCCGTTCATCATAAAGAACCGACAAAGTTGGCTGGGTGGTACGGCACCGCATCCCCGCTTCAATAATCAAATATTCCAGGGACGTCACAGCACTTAGCCCCTCTTTGTTCAATCCGCCCAAGGACAGATTGTTGAATGTGTTGCCGGAGAGAACGCCGCCGGTCACGCCGGCTGAAGCAAAACATTCAATGCTGGTAATCTTTATACGATAATATTCCAGCAGTTCAATGACTTCCTCTTCGGTGGTGATACCCTCCTGCAAATCCTTTTCAAAATAAGGTTGCAAAACCTGACCGAGACGGCCGATGGACATACCGCTCATGGGGTCTTCGTTGACAATCCCCAAATGACATCCCAAAGTCATTTGCAAGGCCTCACGGAAAGTGGCAGGGGGCTTATGGGCAATATTTCCCATAACCTTGGCTATATCCTCATAATTTTTCTTCAACCCGGCATCAGTTTCCACTGAAGCCAAATAAGCCGCACGGTCAGCATAATTCTGCATCCATTTGCTCATACCCTGGGCCATAATTTTCATGGCCTCATAGTAGTAACCCCGTCCCATGCCCAAGACCTCATCATTGGCTTCACCCATGGTTTCCGCCTGTTTCTTTTCGCACAACTCAATGATGCCGTCCCATCCGTATTGCAGGGGCAGATAATAGTTCATAACCTCACGGCCCTGGGGGATGCAGAAGGAGTCAAACATACAGATAACGGACTCCATCATATCTTTGTACAACTTATAATTCGGTGTCTTTTGGGCGTATTTGTCACTCACCTCTTCCACTGACCGTCCCGACCAATAACCGGCGGTCCTAACCAGTACCGGCACATCTTCCTTACGCATTCCGAATTTTTTGGCGATGGAGATGACATTTCCATAACTTTTGGTAACATTACCGCCGCCGGCCCCAACAACAGAAACCGCATCCGCCTCTGCCTCAGCAGGGGCATCAACCTCATTCATCAGCGCTTGTGCTGCCGCATTAAAGAAACTGGCAGTAACCCAGGGAAAGGGGAACGCCCCCCTTACGTTACGGGTTTTTTGCATAACCAATTTTTCATAGGGTTGGATTGTGGGGGTGGTGTGAGCCAATGCCGCCGCCTCCGCCTTTGCCTTGCGGATGATGGTCACATCGCCCGCATTCTCTTCCCATGTCCGGGTGAACCAATAAGAATTTTCCATATCCACCGTGTTTTTCAGGACATAATAAATTTCCAACAATTTTTCGCATCCTTCGGATTTAACAGGAATATCTTCAACAAAACAGTCATCCGCACCCGTCATGTCCAAACCATGCTTTCCCAATAAATCCTTAATCTTCTGTTCTGTCGTCATTTTGTTCACCTCTCAAAAACACCTTTCCAAATGAGTTACAGATTTAATTTCCCCCCTGTTTCTGATTACTTCTATCACGTCAAAACTCAAGGGCGGCATATTGTTAATTCTCTTCGTCATTGCCAGATAGGTTTCTGCGCAACGCCGAATTTTTTTCTGCTTGCCATAAGTTACTGCCTCCCGGGGCAGACCGTAAAGAGTACTGCTCCTGGTCTTCACTTCAATAAAACTCAAAATCGGACCCTTAGCGGCAATAATATCAATTTCCCCGTTATAGCAACGGAAATTACGCCGCAGGATTTTGTAACCCTTCTGCTCCAAATATTGGCAGGCCGCATCCTCACCGCTAAGCCCCTCTTCCCCACGGCTGCTGGCATTGTGATAATTGCTCACATTGCCGGTTTGCGCAGCCGGTTGTTTCTTGCCGGTTGACATATCCTCAACTTCACCGTTATAAATTTCACGAGCTAACTTGTTAATATCAATCATATTTAAGTCAAAAGCTATAAGTTATGAGTTATAAACTGTGGGCAATTTCCGCTTTGCGGAAATTGCCGATTAAAAACCCCTCCGCCCTACGGGCACCTCCCCTAACCGGGAGGCAAGGGTTCGTACTATGCTGACTATTTTTCCCTCCCAGGCGTGGGAGGGGTGGATTGCCTACAGGAACACAGAAAGGCA
>JAKSOM010000114.1 GCA_024405585.1 Acidaminococcaceae bacterium
ACCTCCTGCTTGAAGGCGCTTACCCCGTATTTGGCAATCCCATGGTCGGCACACATCAAAAGCAAAAGGGGCTTGAACTTAGGAATGGTGCCCAAATAAATCTTATGCAGTTTGGTTTTCAGTTCTGCCGCATGCATAACTATTTCTTCTGCAAAGCCAAAAAGCTCTTCAAAAAATCACCGCTGTCGGGCAAAAAATGATGGTCGTTAAACCCTTCCAACACCATATTCCCGTCCCAATTATTGATGGTGGTAACACTGCAATTACCCAAGGTAATCTTCCACATCCTGTCGATGGGCAGCCCCAAAAAATCGCACAGGAGCAGCCGCCCCGCCCCACCATGCATGACAATGGCAATTTGGGCGTAGTTGTCATGGGCAGCCAAAATCTTGGCAAAGGCATCATGCACCCTTTTCTGCACCCCCTGCATGGTCTCGCCCCCCTCCGGGCGGCACTGGCTGGGACAGTTCAAAAATTTATACTGTTCCTCCGGCCAACGGCGCTGCACCTCTTCATAATCCACACCTTCCCAGGCACCGAAACAAATCTCCCGTAAATCATAAACCTTATTTACCGAAAGATTTTTCGTTTCCGCCAAAATCTCCGCAGTTTTGTAAGCCCTCTGCAAAGGACTGGAATAGACCGCATCCAAGGGAATATCCTTAAAATGCTCTGCCAAAGCCCTGGCCTGACGCAACCCCTCTTCATTCAAAGGAATGTCGTGATTCCCCTGAAAACTCTTCAATTTGTTGGCCTCCGTCATCCCGTGACGGACAATGTAAATCGTACCCTTGGTCATACCGGCTCCAACTCCTCCGCATTATTGATCATTATGGCCCCCGCCGCCTGCATCTGGGCGATGGCCTGTTCCGTGGTGTCCGGTGCAATCCCCCGGCAGGCGGCCAGATTCAAAATAACCCTGAACCCTGCCCGCACCAACTGCAGCACCGTATTCTTCACACAGTAATCCGTGGCCAGACCGCCGCAAATCACCGTGGTGATATTGTTCACCTTCAAAAATTCAATGGCGCCGGTGCTCTGATGCTCACGAAAATCGTGGTAGCAGGCCCCGTAGGGATGCTGATCCGGAGTAATGCCCTTGAATACCTGATACTCATAACGCTTGCCGTCCAACCCGGGCAGAAACTCAAAGCCGGGGGTACCTACGATGGCATGCACCGGCCAACGGATGTCCAAATCCGGATAGCCCTCGATGTTGCTCATGGGTGGCTGTTGAGGCGTAGCCAGCCAAATGGCATTCAGGGGATGAGCATCCCTGCTGGCCACATGCAGGCAAGCAAATTCCTTGTTCCTGTTCAGTTCATCCACAATCCTATCCCCCTCCGCCACGGGCAATTCCTGAGGACAAAGGGGGGAAAAGGTCTTTTGGGCGTCAATATCAAAGGACGCCGTAACCGCTTTGTCAATCTTCAACATATCCAAACCACCTTCTTTACATACTTCAAACCGTTCCTACGGGAACAATCGCCCGCTGGCCCTCGCTGCAGCGGAACTCCTCCGCCTCCACACCGAAAACCTTGAGCAGCAAATCCCTATCCACAATATTGCCATCCCCGGCAGCCACCAGGGATCCTTTCTTAATCACCAAAAAATTATTCCCCACAGCCAGGGCCTGAGTAATGTCGTGGAGCACCATCACAATCGTCAGACCCAACTGCCGGTTCAGCTCCTGCACCAAATCCAAAACCTCCAACTGATGACAGATATCCAAATAACTGGTTGGTTCGTCAAGAAAAAGCACCTGGGGTTTTTGAGCCAAAGCCATGGCAATCCAGGCCCGCTGCCTCTCGCCTCCGCTCAAAGTGCTTAGGATTCTCTCCCTGTAACCGGCAAGGCCGGTACGCTCCAAAGCCCAAGCCACCGCCTCAGAATCCTCCCTACTGCCGCCTCCCCACATGTTCCGATGGGGAAACCGTCCCATTTTCACCAAATCCAATACGGTCAAATCATCCGGTGCCTTGGGACTTTGGGCAAGAATGGCCACCTCTTTGGCAAATTCCCGCCCGTCAATCCTCTTCACTTCCCGTCCCGCAAACTCCACACTGCCTTCATAGGGCAAAAGCCGGCACAGGGCTTTCAAAGTGGTACTCTTGCCGCAGCCGTTGGGCCCCAAAATCACCGTCACCTTGCCTTTGGGAATGGTAAAATCCAACCCGTGCAAAATCTCCTTGCCACCAATATTAACACATAAATCTTTAATAACAAACATCTGTCCGACACACCCTCAACTTTTCCTAAGCAGATACAGGAAGAAGGGCGCTCCGAGAAAGGCCATAATAATCCCCACCGGCAGTTCCACCGGATTCAGCAACACCCTGGCCAAGGTGTCCGACAAAAGCAGCACCGCCATACCCAAAAGTGCGGAGCCCGGCAACAGCAGCCTGTAATCGCTGCCCATCATAAGCCGGACAATATGGGGAACCACCAACCCTACGAAACCCAGGAGCCCCACCACGCTCACCGCACTGGCCGCCAACAGTGCAGCCACCATAGTCAGACAAAGACGGGTCTTTTCCACATTCACGCCCAAACCCCGGGCCATTTCTTCACCCAACTGCAAAATGTTCAGATACATAGCTACAAAAAAAACAAAAACAAAACCTGCCAAAGTATAGGGCAGAATCAAAGGCACATGGCTCCAACCCCGGGCGGAGAGCCCCCCCACCATCCACATCAGGGCTCCATGCACCCTGCCACTGTAAAAAATCATCCAACTGGTGATGATGCTCCCCAAAAAAGCACTCACTGCCACCCCGCCAAGAATCACCCGCACCGGCCTCACTCCGTCCCTCCAGGCCAGAATATAAATCATAAAACAAGCCAACATGGCACCAAAAAAACTGAAAGGCGTAATCAAATATTCGTAAGCAGGAAAAACTATCAGCACCAGCACCCCCGCCAGCCCCGCTCCGCTGGAAATGCCAATGATATTGGGGTCTGCCAGGGGATTCTGCATCACCCCCTGCAAAATGGCGCCGCTCAAAGCAAGATTCGCACCCACCAAGGCACAAAGAATGGCCCGGGGCAGACGCAAATTCCAAATAATCAAACTGGCCCCGTCCTCAACCGGATGCCACAGGGCATTCCAAACTTGCGTAAACCCCAAATCCGTTGAACCGTAATAAAGTGCAACTCCAAATCCCAAAATACCCAAGAATACATAGCATATAAAATTGAGAAAACGTTTACTTTCCCTATTCATAACAACAAATTATGCTACAAATTATGATTAAGTTCATATTAGCACTAATTCCTATTTGTGTCAAATATAAAATAGCAAAATAAATATTAGGAAAGTAAAATTTGTGCTGTAATTTGTGCTATAATAGAAAAAAATTCGGAGGTGCCTATGCCATTAGTAACTTCTACGGAAATGTTCAAAAAGGCCTATGAAGGCCACTATGCAGTCGGTGCATTCAATGTCAACAATATGGAAATCATCCAAGGCATTGTTGATGCGGCCAAAGCGGAAGAATCCCCCCTCATCCTGCAAGTAAGTGCGGGAGCAAGAAAATATGCCAAACACATCTATCTGATGAAACTGGTGGAAGCGGCTGTGGAAGACACAGCTCTGCCCATCTGCCTCCATTTGGACCACGGCGAG
>JAKSOM010000115.1 GCA_024405585.1 Acidaminococcaceae bacterium
ACCGGCAAATGGCTCAATTTTTTTTTTTCTTTTACGGCGGATAAATCCAAAGTGTTACGGGTGAAGGGTTCAAAAGTCCTGATGCCCCGCTCACAGAGAATAACATTGCCGTTACCCCCCTGCATAATATATTCTGCGCTCAAAAGCCACTCTTCGATGGTGGCGGCAAAACCCCGCTTCAGGAGAACGGGGGTTTTAATCCTGCCCAGGGCCTTCAGCAATTCAAAATTTTGCATGTTCCTGGCACCCACCTGAATAATATCCGCCTTCGCCGCAAATTCCTCCACCTTGTCGATATTCATCACTTCCGTCACTATAGGCAGGGCATATTTCTTGCCTGCTGCCATCAACAAATCCAACCCCTCATCACGAAGTCCCTGGAAAGAATAAGGGGAGGTACGGGGTTTATAGGCACCCCCACGTAAGAATCCCGCACCGGCCTCCAGCACCGCCGCCGCCACGGTCTCCAACTGCTCCCTGCTCTCAACGGCACAGGGCCCGGCGATAACCGCCAACTTCTCCCCGCCTATCAGCTGTCTGCCTACGGCAACCACCGTACCGGTAGGATGCTGCTCCCTGCCCGCCAACTTGATATCGTCCTGATCCCGTCCCAAATTCTCAAACCTCTTCATCTTTTTTCATCCTTTACGCAACAAAAATCTGCTCAAATTATACTAAACAAGCACGCCGTCTTCAAGAAAAACTATTTGGCCAATTCGCCCCGCACCACAATCAGCCGATCCCTGAGTTCCGCCGCCGCTTCAAAATCCAGCCGTTTGGCCGCATCCCGCATGGCGCTTTCCAATTCCCGGGCCAGCCGCTGCAAATTCTTGCGGCTGGTTTTGCCCAATTTCTTCTCGTTGTAAATCGTCTCCCCATCAGAAACCTTGGTAAGTTTAATCAGAGCCCGCTTTTCCTTGTAAATGGTTCTGGGGGTAATGCCCTTTTCCCTGTTGAACTTTTCCTGCAATTCCCGGCGCCGGTTGGTTTCGTCAATGGCCCGTTTCATGCTGTCCGTAACCCGGTCCGCATACATAATGACCCGGCCATGCTCGTTGCGGGCGGCCCTGCCGATGGTCTGAATCATACTGGTGTCGCTACGCAGGAAACCTTCCTTATCCGCATCAAGAATCGCTATCAGAGAAACCTCCGGCAAATCCAGGCCCTCACGCAAAAGGTTGATGCCAACCAACACATCAAATTCCCCGTTCCGCAAATCATCAATAATCTGGGCCCGCTCGATGGTCACCACCTCACTGTGCAAATAACGCACCCTGATTCCCGCCTGGGCCAAATACTCCGTCAAATCCTCCGCCATCCGCTTGGTCAAAGTAGTTACTAAAGTCCGCTCCCCCTGGGCGGTGTTCCTGTTGATTTCGCTAATCAAATCGTCAATTTGACCCTTGATGGGCCGCACCTCCACCAGAGGGTCCAGCAGCCACGTAGGACGGATAATCCGCTCCACCACCTGACCTGCCTGCCCCAGCTCAGACTCCGCTGGCGTGGCGGAAACATAAACCGCCTGATTTATCTGATCCTGAAACTCCTCAAACTTCAAAGGCCGGTTGTCAAAGGCGCTGGGCAGGCGAAAACCGTAATTCACCAGCATTTCCTTCCTGCTCCTGTCCCCCGCCTGCATGGCCCTGAGCTGGGGCAGGGTGACATGGCTCTCGTCAATCACCAAAAGAAAATCCTTGGGGAAATAATTGACCAAAGTGAAGGGGGGCTCCCCAGGCCGGCGTTTGGTAAGATGACGGCTGTAATTTTCGATACCGTTGCAATAACCCATCTCCTCCATCATCTCCAAATCGTAATTGGTACGTTGCTCCAGCCGCTGGGCCTCCAAAAGTTTTCCCTGGGCCTGCAGTTCAGCCAACCGCTCCTGCAGTTCCTCCCGAATATCCTCCATGGCCCTCGCCATATTCTCCTTGCTGCTGACATAATGGCTGGCGGGGAAAATGGCAACATGGGTACGGCTGGCCAGCACCTCCCCCGTAAGGGTATCCAGTTCCACAATCCTGTCTATCTCGTCATCAAACAATTCCACCCGGACGGCCTTCTCGCCATAGGCCGCAGGAATCACCTCAATCACATCCCCACGGGCACGGAAAGTGCCACGCTTGAAATCCATATCGTTACGGTCGTACTGAATTTCCACCAGCTTCCGCAGGATGGCCTGCCTATCCACCTTTTGACCCACCCGCAAGGACAGACACATATCGTAATACTCCTGGGGAGCGCCCAAACCGTAGATGCAGGAAACGGAAGCCACAATAATCACATCCTTCCGTTCAAACAAACTGGATGTGGCGCTGTGCCGCAGTTTGTCAATCTCATCATTGACACTGGCATCCTTCTCGATATAGGTGTCACTGGCAGGAATATAGGCCTCCGGCTGATAGTAATCGTAATAGGACACGAAATACTCCACCGCATTATCCGGGAAAAAGGCCTTTAACTCGGAGGCCAGCTGGGCCGCCAAAGTTTTATTATGGGCAATGACCAAAGTGGGCTTCTGCACCTGTTCAATCACTTTGGCCACGGTAAAGGTCTTGCCGGTGCCCGTGGCGCCCAAAAGCACCTGATGCTGCATTCCCTGCTTGATTCCCGCCGCCAATTTTTCAATTGCCTGGGGCTGGTCGCCGCTCGGTTCGAAGGGCGACACCACCTTGAAGTTTGCCATTCTATGCTTAAAGTTCCTTTCACTACAGTTTTCCGTTTCATGATCTTTTTGGAAAGGATTGTCGCCTTTTAGTTCATTGGCGACAAACTATATATTTCTTCACACATTCATCAATTGCACTACACACATCGGAAAAAAATCATAACTATGCATTAACTTAATACCCGTCCAATGATTTCTGATATTTTTCTAATTCTTCCACACAATCCGCATTCCTCATCTGACTATACTTCGCAAGCAAATCCCCATATAATTTCTGCCAATCTTTCTGTACATGCAATGCGTATTTATTCAAACTCTTGTGCAACTTTTCCTTTGACTGCCCTGCCAATGTTTCCAGTAAATTACCTGCACTTTTTGCCTGTTCGTCCGCTGCCTTTTGTACCACTGCCCCAGCCACACTAAACCTATCAAAAGTGAACTCCGACACCATTAAATAATTCCACCAAGGTATCGTATTGTCAAACTCTTTTCTGTTCACATTATCATAACCTTTGGGCACTTTTCCTACTGTTAGCGGCACAAAAGTGCTTGCTCCCGGACTGGTCAACGCAATCCACGCCACCGGTGCTGCAAAATTTTTATTTAACTCCAGCATCCAAGTATAAGTACTTTTCCCACTGACAATGGGGCGTTCAGTATGACTTTTGCCGTAACGCAAAGGATTGCCAAACGGACCTGCCAGAATCCCCTTCGTCAAATCAAACTCAGTACCCTGATAAAAATCTCGATGCATTTGCATCAATTTTTCTCTTGTAATTGGTTGGTCCGGCTTTACCGAAAAAGGATAAGTTTTGTCGTAATAACTTGTTAATTTTGAAGAAAAATTCTTGC
>JAKSOM010000116.1 GCA_024405585.1 Acidaminococcaceae bacterium
TGGTTGCTATGAGTGGCGGAGTTGATTCCGCCGTTACGGCACTGTTGCTGCGGGAAGCGGGACATACACCCGTGGGGGTTACGGCGAAACTTTGGCCCGGCATGCCCCCTTCGGATTTGGCGGATGCGGCTCAGACGGCCCAATCATTGGGGATGGAACATTATGTGGTGGATTTGCAACAGGAGTTCCGGCACCTGGTTATGGAGCATTTTGTGGAGGCCTATGACCGGGGGCTTACGCCCAATCCCTGTATCACCTGCAACAAACGGATTAAGTTTGAGTCCCTTTGGCGATATATGGATGCTTTCGGCTGTGAAGGGTTTGCCACCGGTCACTATGCCCGGGTTGCCGAACGTGACGGGTGCAGGGTGCTGCTCCGGGCCAGGGATCTGGCCAAGGACCAGAGTTATGTTTTGGCACACCTGACCCAGGACCATCTGCAAAAATTATTTCTGCCCTTGGGGGAGTATTCCAAAGAGGAAATCCGCCGGAAGGCGGAGCAGGCAGGCATCAGGGTTGCCCACAAATCTGACAGTCAGGACATTTGTTTTGTGCCGGAAGGTGACTACACCAAGGTCTTGGAACAATATGGTCTGAAGCATAGCCATGTGGGGAACTTTGAACTGACGGATGGCAGGAAGATTGCCAAACACAAGGGCGCGGCCTATTACACCATAGGCCAGCGGAAGGGCCTGGGGATTGCCTGGGAACATCCGCTTTACGTGGTGGCCAAGGACAGTGGGCGGAACGCCGTGGTGCTGGGGCGGAACGAGGATTTGTTCCGTCGGGATTTGGTGGCGGTCGGGGTGAATTTCATCAATCCGGTGCCCAAGGAATTTCGGTGTACCGCCAAAATCCGTTATCGGGCCCAGGATGCTCCGTGCGATGTATCCTCGGAAGGGAACCGGGTCCGGGTGTTGTTTGTCGAGCCCCAAAGGGCCGTCACACCCGGTCAGGAAATAGTGTTTTATCAGGGTGAAGAAGTTTTGGGAGGAGGAACTATCCTATGAAATTGAGGAATGTTGTTTTAGGGGCGGTTATGGCCCTGGCGGTGGGGGCAACGGCCTGGGCGGCCCATACCCAGCCCCAGAAGGATACCATCGGCACATTGCGGAATGTGGATAAAAAGGGCTATCTCTATGAGATCCAGTACAAGGCGGATTACAAATTTGACCAGGTTTGGGATGCCATGCAGGTCAGCGGTGCCGGGTTGCAGGATTCCGTGAGAAAGGTGATTCTGCCCGACAGTTCCATCAAGTTGGGGGCTCCCCTGCCTTCCAAACAGTTGGATTTGGGCATCAGTGCCATGACTCCTGAGAATCATCCCTTGCTGGCCCACAGTTATCACATGACCAATGATGAAAGGGCGGTGCTGGTGGTACATACGGAGGCCCCGGGCAAATTTGCCAGCGTGGGGATTGCGGATATGGGCTATATCGGCGCCAAGAAGAATGATTTTTTGAGCAGTGTGGAAGGTCAGGAAGCATTGCTATATGCTCCTTTCTATGTGATTGACGGAGTTAATGAAAAGGGTTTTTCCATCGCCACCCTTACGGTGCCCGGTGATAACACGGTGCAGGACAACGGCAACAAAAAACTCTTTTCTGCCCTGATTCCCCGGTATATGCTGGACAATGCCCGGAGCGTGCAGGACGCCTTGGAAAAATTTCAGGAACTGGATGTGGTGATGCCGGCGGGCAGTTCCTATCACTGGCTGTTGAATGATGCCTATGGTGACAGTGCGGTGGTTGAATATGTACGGAACACCTTTGTTTCTCAACCCAAGGCCTATGTGGACAAGCATCAAGTGGTGGCCAATTACTGGCTGAATCCCATGGTGGCCAAGGACCCTGCGGAGAGGGGTATGCTGAGGACCAAACTGCTGCGGAAGTTCTTCAAGAAGAACAAATACCCCACTGAACAGCAGCTGATGGACCAGCTGGAGCAGGCCCGTGCCACCAAGGAGCCGGAATTGACGAAGAAGGGTTCCGATTTGACCTTGGCGACCAATTGGTCCGTGGTCTATGATTTGGAAAAACGGATTGCCACAATTTGTTTTAAGGAGGACTACAACAACCGTTACGGGTTCAGAATCAAACAGTTGCGCTAAATTAAAACGCCCCATTGCGGGGCGTTTTTCATTGTCTGATGTTGTTGCCGTTCAAGAGCCGTTGGGCGGATAATTCCCGTTGGGCATTGATGATGTTCCTGTCCCTGCGGGGCAGGTTTTTGTTTTGTCCCAGCCAGTTTTCCCGGGCCCAAAGATTGTGGTTGAAAACGAATTTGCCCTGGAACATGCTAGGCATAATGGAACTGTAGGTAAACCCTTTGGGGCCGATGAGTTCCGCCAAAGTGGCGGGAATCTGCTGATGGCAGCCCACGCTGTCCGCAGACAGCAGGTTTTTGGTAACCCCCTGACCGTAAAGAATAAAGGGAATGGTTCCCCGTACGCTGTCGGGCTGTTCTTCGCTGAAGTTGAAACGGCCCGGATGGTCCCCGGTGATGACAAAGAGGGTGTCCGGATAGAGTTTCTCCACCGAATCAATCAGGTCCCCCATACATTTGTCCGCATACCAGAAATGTCCCAGGGATTTCAGGTTGTAACGGCTGTCGTCAATGGGGGAGGGAAGATTTTGCTTAATCTTCTTTCTGGGGAAACCGGCTTTCTCTATGTCGATGCTGAAGGGGGGATGGTTGCTGCCGGGCAGCAGCACATGGAGAACCTTTTCATCCTTTTGGGTTCGGAGTTTGCTCAGGAAGAAATCGTAAAAATCCTTGTCCGATGCGCCCCAGGAATTTCCCTCCTTGAAGTCGAAATCCCCGCAATGGTAGAATTCGTCAAAACCTACGGAAGTGGCGAATTGGCCGATGTTTTCCCAACCCCGGAAGCCGCTGTACCAGAAGACGGTTTTATAACCCAAGTCGTGCATAATGCTGGTCAGGAGCATATCGTTTTTTATGTCATGCCGGTTTTCAAAATTGTAACGGCTGCTGGTGAAGGGTGTGCCGGTGAAGACGCTTTGTACTGCGAAAATAGTGGAGGGGCCTGCGGGCAGCATGGTGTCCAGGGCGCTGCTGTTGTCCTTGGCCAACAAGGCCGTAGTACGGGGTAACAGTTCCATCTGGTTGAAGGGTTCCCGGAGGGGCCAATAGCCGAAGCTCTCGTTCATTACCAAAATGATATTCCTGGGCCGATTGCCCAGACGGGGCGCCTTGACGGTTCTGCGGAAGGCATCATCAATGGTGGCGGCTTGGGGATTGCCCCCCAGCCGTTTGATATATTCACGAATGGTCTTTTCGTCCAGTTCGATGTTGTCAATCTGCTCCCGCAAACTCCAAATTGCCCACACCCTGGTCAGGGCCTGGCCGTCATCCAAGGTGGCTTCGTTCAGCAGTTGGGAATTGAAACGGGCGGCACTCAGCCAGCTGATGCCGTGCTGATAGTTGAAGGCACCCCCCCAGCGTACGAACACACAGAGAATCGG
>JAKSOM010000117.1 GCA_024405585.1 Acidaminococcaceae bacterium
CCCGTTATGTTGGCAGAAAACTCATCAAGCAGGGTGAAGTTGCCCAAAATGATGCTAACGCCTTCTGTCTCGCCGTCCTTTCCGATAATTATTTGAAACCGAATTGGCTGGAAGAATATATGCAGAAATTGGTGATGAAGAACTGCCATAACCTCGGTTTCGATAAGATTGACAATATGTGAGGAACAAATTGTTTGACAATATGTGAGAAACGAATTGTTTGACAAAATGTAATACATTATGTTATATTATTGGTGGAAGGAATGGGGTATGGACGAGCTGAAGTTTGAATGGGACGAGAATAAAAATCTGTTGAATCAGAAAAAGCATGGGATTAGTTTTGATTTGGCTATGGGAGTTTTTGCAGATAGAAACCATCTTGAGCTGTACGATGATTTCCATAGTGACGAAGAAGACAGGTATTTAGCCATAGGTATGGTTGATAATGTTCTGTGCGTGGTTTTTACGGAGCGGGGGGAATATTTGAGAATTATTTCGGCAAGATTAGCGACGAAGGAGGAGAGGAATATATATTATGGCAATTGTTAGAAAAACATTGGATTTGACAAAGCCCTTTGTTCTGACGGAGGAAATGAAGGCGGAGATTGCCGAGGCAGCCAAGAGACCGATTACTTTTGATGAGGATTGTCCGGAGTTGACGGAGGACCAGATTGCGGAGGTGAAGATGCTGATGCGGCAGCAAAAGTCACGCCGGCTGAAGAGGGTGGTGTCTTTGCGGTTGTCCAACGAGTGTTTTGAAAAGGCGAGAAAATTTGGTGAAGGGTACACCAGTGTGCTGAGCAGGATTTTGGAAAGTGCCTTGAATAATCCCAAGATTTTGTCCGAGTGCCTGTAGCAGAATGTGTATGAAAAATTGGGATTTGATTAGGGCCAACTATATAGCCAGTGCGGTGAAGAAGGAGCAGTATCCTGTGGCTTTGACTCAGGTGGCTTTTATCGGCCGCAGCAATGTTGGGAAGTCCTCTCTGATAAATTCCCTTTGCCGCCGCAAGGGTTTGGCCAGGGTCAGCAGTACCCCCGGCAAGACCCAGACCATCAATTTTTATGAGGTGGAGGCCAAGTGTCTGGATGAGGGCAGTGACCTGCGGCTGAAGTTTCATTTTGTGGATTTGCCCGGTTACGGTTTTGCCAAGACCAGCAAAAAAGATAAGGATGTGTGGAGCGGTTTTATCGGTGACTATTTGGAAAAGGCCCAGGGGGTGGTGGCTGTCTGCCAGTTGATTGATATCCGTCACAATCCTTTGGCCATCGATTTGGAGTGTTACCGGTGGTTGAAGTCCTGTGGCAGAAAGGTGCTGGTGATACTTACGAAGGCGGACAAACTGAGCCGTACCCAGGCTGCATTGCAAAAAGAGATTTTCAAAAAAGAACTGGGACTTGCTGATTCGGAAATTGCCCTATATTCGTCTTTGAATCATACTGAGCGGAATACTCTGATCAATCGCATTATGGAGGAGGTCTTGCCGTAATGAGGTACTTGAAAAGCACAATGCTCTTTGTTACAGCGTTGTGCTTTGGTTTTTTGCTCTATAAGTTGGGTACGCCCATTCCGTTTATGTTGGCGGCTATGCTGGCAGGGATGTTCGCTAACCAGTTGCCGGAGCGGTACAGGCCCTTTTGGCCCATGTGGGGCAGAAACGCCGGGCTTTTGGTGGTGGGTTATGCTATCGGGGCGGGGATTACCATTGAGGCCTGGCATGATTTTTGCAACCAGTTTTTTTCCATTGTCCTGACTACTGCTTTTGTGGTGGGGGTCAGTGCCCTTATTGCCTTTGCCATTTCCAAATTGCAGGGGGCGGATCTCTTGAGTTCCGTGCTGGGGATGATGCCCGGCGGTCTGGCCATGATTATGGTGTTGGTGGAGGAAAACAAAAGGGTGGACCCCAATATCACCATGGTGATGCAGGTTCTTCGCCTTTTCGGGGTCATTTTTACGGTGCCCTTTTTGGCTATTTCCTTTATGGATGCCAAGGTGTTGAGCCAGGTCACCAGTGCCGGCAGTGTGAACGGAATTCATTGGCTGGTGTTCATTCCCTTGGGGCTGGCAGGGGCATTATTTTTTGAAAAATTTCATTTGCCCATTCCCTGGATGCTGGGACCGGCTTTCTCTACAGGTTGCTTTGTGATAATATGCAGTCCGGTGCAGTCCTTGCCCTTTTGGGTGATGTGGCCGGCCCAGGTGGCGGTGGGATTGAAGATGGGAATGCTGCTGGAGGCAAGCCGGGTGTGGGCTACTAAAAAATATTTGCCCTCTATTCTTTTGGGAACAGGGGTGCTTATCGGCAGCAGCTATGTGATGGCTTTGTTTTTGCACCGGATTTACGGGGAGGATATGATTACGGCCTTTTTGGCACTGTCCCCCGGCGGTATCAGCGAAATGAGTATTGCGGGGATCAGCATGGGTGCAGATGTGGCAATTATTTTGGCCTATCAGTTGTTGAGAATTTTTTCTATAAGTTGGTTGGTCCCCTATGTCGTAAAGTGGGAAGAGAGGCGTGAGACGGGTTGTAGGGGGTAGAGGAGATTGATTGGTTATTAAAAACTGCCTGCCGGGTTTCCGGCAGGCAGTTTCTGCGTTAGAAGATTACTCTTTCACTATTATGCTCAGGAAGGCCTTGACTACGTCAGGGTCAAAGAGGATCCCCATTTTGTCCTGCAGTTCCTTGGCCGCCCGTTCCTTGTCTCCGGAATATTTGGAGATGGCCGGGTTCAGGAACCTGTCGTAGTAGTTGGCCACGGCTATGATTCTGGCACCGATGGGTATATTGGCACCTTTTAAATGTTTGGGATAGCCGCTGCCGTCCCAGCATTCGTGGTGGCTGCGGATGATGCTGATGATGTTGCCGAATTCCGGCAGGTTTTCCAGCATGGCCGCCCCGGCAGCCGCATGCCGCTTGTACTGGGCGTTTTCCCGAAGGGAAAGATAGGGGAATTTGTCCAGTATTAGATTGGGTACCGCCAGCATACCGATATCGTGCATCAAGGCACTCATTTTGATGCAGCCGATTTCCTTGGTGTTCATGCCCAGTTTCGCCGCAATGCCGGTGGCATAGTTGGCCACTTGGCAACTGTGGGTATATATTTCTTTGTTTTTGGTTTCCAGGAGTTTCAAATAGAAGTCACATACTTCCCGTGTGTGGTCTTCAATGAAAAAGTCCAGGCCTTGGGGAATGTTGATCATAGCACAAACCTCTTGTTACTTTAGTGGTAGGATTTTACCAAAAAATCTGGCGAAGGGCAAGGAAAAAAGGGAGAATTTGTTAAATGAAATATATCTTGCGTTTTTCATTGTTTTTTCATATAATTATGGACGAATTTAGGTCTGTGGTTGCGAGTCGATGCCAGCTGCGGGCAAAACGATCCACGTAAGCAAATCAAGGGTTTGTGAGCATGGCGCAGTGTAGATCTCAGTGGTCGCCCGGCCTTCGTG
>JAKSOM010000118.1 GCA_024405585.1 Acidaminococcaceae bacterium
CGCCACGCTGACCCCCGTCTTGCCGTTCACCGTGCCGTCCGTTGCCGCACTGCCGCAGTTCAGCTTGAAGGTCTTGCCGCTCCTGATGATGATGATGCTCGCCTGACCGCTGGTAAGTTTATGTCCGTTCAAGTTCACCGTAATGGCAGTGTTGGATTGGTCGGTTTCCATGTTGACAATGTCGCTGTTAATGCCGGTGTTGGCCAAATCCGCCGTCATGCTCAGGGTGGCAGGGTCTGTCATATAGCCGGGCAAAGTGCCCTCCACAAATTTCTTGAAGGTCAAATACCCCGCTTCCACTTTATATTTCAGCGTTCCGTCAGTCGTTCCCTTGCTGAAGGTGTATTTGTAGTTGTTGGTGAGTACAATCTGCCCGGCTGTAGTACCGGTGCCGGCAGGGTCATTTACCTTGTATGTTCCCCCCGTACCCACAGTACCCGTACCTGCCTGGTCGCTGACAAAGGTAATCTTGCTGTCCTCTTCTTTCGGCAGTTCCAAGGTAGTGGGGGTTATATCCTTCGTAATGTTAATGCCTTTCACGTTCACCGTGGCCCCCGTAATCGTCCCCACCGCCAGTTTGTCCGCCGTGAAGTTGCTCATATCCACATCAATCTCAAGATTGGTGGTGCCGGTGAGGGTGTCGATGGTGAGGGTCTTAACCGCATTGTCACCCGTCATCTTGATGGTGCTGCCGCTGCCGTCCAATGTCCCTTCAATCTTCCGGTCACTGTTCACGGTAATAACCTGGTACGCCGGTGTGGTTGCACTGGCGTCGGCTTTAAGATAGGTGGTGCCGCCGGTTGTGGCCGTAGCCGTTGCCCCCGCCGTACCGCTTGTTGCCTTCAAAATATCCACGGCCAAGGTACCCGTCTCCAAATATAGTTTGGCATTGTCCTACAAATAAACCGTATCCGTGAAGACGTCGGCACTGGGGTCAAGGGAACTGCCGTTCTTGACCAGTACCTTGTTGGCAATGGTAGAACCGTTGAAGACCAGTGTCTTGTTGCTGGCCGAACCCAGGTCCAAAATCAAAGTGCCGTCCGCTGAAGCGCTTTCATTGATGGCAAAACTGATGGTGCCACCGTCCTTCAGCACAATGGTTCCGTCATTGGTGGAGGTGACGGTGGTTCCGCCCGTCAGCTGGCTGGCCTTCGCCATCAGCTTGTTGCCCGTGCCAATCGTGATGGCACCGCTGAAGGTTTTACTTGCATTATTGGTTGTGGTCAAATCCAATTCAAACTTTCCACCGCTGTTCTTTTTGAACCCGTCAAAAGCGTAGGCCGCATCGCCAATAAAAGATGTACCATCCCCCTGCTCATTGAACATCAGCAGTTGGTAGTTCGTATCCGCATCCATGTTGGCGAGACCCACCACCATGTCTCCCGTTCCAGTTTTATTGCTGAGCAATGCCCAACCTTCGGGAGCATAACCGCTTGTTGCGTCCCCGGTGGCCAGCATACCTGCCGTCTTGTAATCAGTACTTGCACCGCTGTAACCCAGTTTCATGTTTGCTCCGTTTAACTCCAAACTGGTGTTAGTTGTGACATTCGGAACGCCCAAACTGCTGTCGTAAAGAGTCAAATCAAGGACATCCCCCGGTGTTCCAGCACTTCCTGCTGAAATGGTTTCAAACTTGGCGGCCGCACCCCCAAGTTCCGCACTGCCCTTGCCCGCCGTAAATTTGGATTCACCAGCGGTTCCGTAGTGGTAATCGTAGGATGATTTAGATGTAAAGATTAGAGGTAAGGATGAAAGATCGATTTGCATAGCCGGACGCGCCCCATTACCAGCATACGTTGCATCATCGCTACCCACCGCCCCATAGGTACTCGATGAGCGCACATCGTCGGCATAAAGAGAAGAGGGCGACCGCAGCAAGTAATCGGCGTTGAGGGAGCCGTCCACCGCCGTCACACCGCCATCCCATTCAATCCATATCCCTTTGGATTTGGCATAGTCCGTTGCCCCCGCACCCCAAGGCACTTTGCCGGTGACATTGCCGCCGCTGGGATATTCATTGCCGCTGCCGGCCTTAGGGTTGGTGTCAGGGGTGTTTTTGAACCATTCATGCAGTTCCTGCACGCTTAAAAGCCAAAGTTTGTCCCCCGTAGAAACGTTGTACCCTTTGCTTGTGTCCGTACTTGTGCTGTCGTCCCAGCCGTTGTAACCCGTTTCCCCGGATGTATAGCCATAGGTTTCTGTATTTTGGGCTTGCAAAAGTGCCTGTTCCTTTGCTGTAAACATTTTACCCAGCATACCTGATGACGTTGTGTCGTTCATCCAATCCCGCATGCTGCTTGAGCTCCATTTTTGACCACCTGCAGTATCAAATGACACGCCCCCGTCCAGCACCTTGGTGCTCACCAGGGTGTATTTGTTGCTGCCGTTGTCCTTCACCACAATCCACGCCAC
Organism: Acidaminococcaceae bacterium; assembly: GCA_024405585.1. Taxonomy (GTDB): domain Bacteria; phylum Bacillota; class Negativicutes; order Acidaminococcales; family Acidaminococcaceae; genus Phascolarctobacterium_B. The sequence goes on from JAKSOM010000118.1 coordinate 2,413, forward strand.
CGGATCCCTGTTGAAGGTGGCGCCATCAGAGGCACTATATTTTGCAGCGTGAGGGCCTAAGCTTGCTGCTGAAATTGTCCCTAATGACAACGACTGCTGATAGGTGCCGAAATTGATTTGGTTGCCCAGGGTGATGGGCGCGTCCTTGCTGGCCTGGCTCCGGGTTGTTTCGGCAATATTGGTGCGGTAACTGCCGCCTGATGTTTGTGCAACAATATTTACCTTCTCCGCATTTGCCCTGGGCATGAAGACGCTGCCCCCCATCACCGTGGCCAAAACCGCCAAGGTCAAAAATTTGTTCTTCAAAGAACTTTTCTTTTTCATAATATTTCCTCCTCAAAAAAATATCCTTTATCTTTGCTCCCCTTCTGAGGGGAGCGGTCGCCATTATTTTTTCGGTGTGCGACTGAGCAGTTACCCCGCAAATCCCCAGTCAGCCGTGTCGCTTCGCTACGCTCCACTCCAGCCATCAGCCATCAGCCAATAGCCATCAGGGTAGAGTGAAGTTCGCACTCTTCTGACTTTCCTGAAACCTGAAACCTAACACCTGAAAGCTACCACCTGAAACCTAAAACAAAAAACACCATAAAATGGTACCAAAAGGCACCACCCTATGGTGTCAAAATCACACTACTGCAAACCTGTTCCCTGACAGAACTATCCTGCCTGCCTGCCTGCCTGCCTGCCTGCCTGCCTGCCTGCCTGCCAAATTGTCGCAGATGTGTAATCCATTGTCAATCCCTTTCTTGCGAAATTTTCAAAAAATTTCTATGCTCTTATTATAGCACTTTCATCCGCAAATGCAAGAAAAATTTTTACTCGATTATGACAATAAACACAGCAAACTTTTTTACCGAAACCGGCGGCTGATTTCAACAATCAACCGCCGTTACTACTTCATCATTCAGAACTGTGCAAAGCTTCGCTTTGCCCGGGTGCGGAACCTT
>JAKSOM010000119.1 GCA_024405585.1 Acidaminococcaceae bacterium
GGCCTATGAGGGAGTGGATATTGTCATCAAGGCGGCGGCGGTGGCGGATTACCGTCCGCATAAGATGGCGGAGAACAAAATCAAGAAGAATGAGGACAGCATCTCCCTGGATTTGGATAAGAACCCTGATATTTTGAAGGAGTTGGGGAGTTTGAAAAAGCACCAGATTTTGGTGGGCTTTGCTGCGGAGACCCAAAATGTGGAGGAATATGCCAAGAAAAAGATTAGCGAAAAGAACCTGGATTTGATTGTGGCCAATGATGTGACCGCCCCTGGAGCGGGGTTCAGTGTTGACACCAATATTGTCAAGATTATAGACCCTAAAGGCGGAACGGTTGAGTTGGAACAAATGACCAAAGAACAGGTGGCTCATGAGATTTTGGATAATGTTTTGACTTTGAAAAAGAGGGAATAGTAGTGAAGGAAACGACTTTTGCACGAGAAGACAATGTTTTTGATTTCATAGACGAATTTTACACTATGGACCCTGAATGGAACAGGGTGCTGAAGAAAGAATATGTGGTGACTTTCCTCCGCAAGGAGAGTTGGAAGACGGATGACCAGGAACATTTGCTAAGGACCTGGAATTGTGTTTTGAGTTTTTTGTTCTACCTGGGCTATTCCGAGACCCTGCCCGGTGATATCACCCCGGATGAGGCCATTATTTCCGTGGGCTGGTGCTTCCGGAATATTGGGGATTTTGAACCGACTGAAGAGGGGATTAAGTTTTATTTGCAAACCATTTGTGAATTCTACAAGCACTTGGAAAGCATGAAATGCATCACCCACAACGCTTCCATGGTTTTTGCCCAAAAGAAATTGACGGAACTGGAAGAGATGCCCATTGACAAGGATGGCTTTTTCACCGGGGATTTTGAGGAATACAATGACCGGAGCATTGCGGATTTGGCCAGTAAAATCTTTGTCAATATCGGCAGTCAGATGACCAAATTTTTGGATTTGGTTGAAAGCGACTATTTGGAGAAGCAGTATCCTGACGATTACTGCAGGGCCAGGAATATTTATACTTCTGTGCTGGGGGACGGCATGTCTTTGGCCCCCAAGGAGGATGCCCGTCAGGGATTTTTGGATTATTTCTGCTTTGACTACAAACTGCTGAATACGGGGAAGCCCCTGATTTTTGATTTGTATGAAAGGTTTTCCAAGGATATCAGCGGCCAATATTCCTACAGTTTCAAACAGGTGCTGAAGGAACTCACCCAGGCCAAACTGGTGCTGTTCACCGTCAAGAAGAAAATAGCCCCCGGTCTCTACAGCGTGGTGGATATTTTGCGGCAGCAGAGCATGGTTATAAACCTGCCCATTGAAGAAAATACCAAGTACAAAAACATTCTGTTCTGTGCCCACTTTTTCTGTGATGACGGCCTGGTGGTGAACTTTATCCGGGGCATCAATTTCACCAAAGAACAACAAAAAAATTTGTTGGAGCAGTTGCGTAAGGACAAAAAATATTATTCCTTCCGCAAGGGGGGACGCTGCAGCTGGAACGAGTTTATCGAAAATAATCAGCTTCTGATAAGAAATTTACCCATACTGATGCTGCACGGCGTTCCTTTGGACGAGGGGTTGGATGTGGGCACTGCCCATTACAAACCCGCCAAACTGCCCAAGGATGATTTTTTATACCCCATTTTGTCCCAGGTTTTCACCCACGATTTGTTCACTCCCACTGATTTGAAATTAGCCGCCCAAATTTGGGCTGACGTCCAATCCATACCGGTACCGGCAGGTGAGGAAAGGGAGGAGGATCCCACGGTGCTGGCCATTGCCATCAGCAGGATTTATGTGGAACTTTGCGGGGTTTACGGCTTTCGTAAGACACCAAAGAAGAATGAAGAATTGGAGAATATGGGTGCGGACATCACAAGGGTAATGGAAGAAATGAAAGGATTGCTGGGCATTAAAAAGTATGATCCCCGTTATGTTAATGAAGAAGGATTTTTTTTGATGCATATCGCAAACGTCAAAAAGGAAAAACAACATGGATGAGGATAAACAAAAAATTCTGAGCCGGGAGGAACGGGATTCCTTCACGGGTACAACAATAGATGAAAATGGCAATGCCCACGATTACAACGATTCCCAAAGGGATGTTTTCCGGGATAGGATGGAACGCCAAAGCAATACCGGCGGCTTCCGTCATTTTTCCGTCCATACCAGCAGCGGCTGCGGTGTCTGGAGTTTGGTGGCGATAGTTGTAATAGCACTGTTTTTGGGGATGTTCATCGCTGTGCTGCCTTATTACATAGTGGGCATTGCGGTGGTGGGACTTTTGGGTTGGATTGCCAATCTGTTCCGTTGATTAAGCAGAGGATAACGAGTATGAAAAGTATTATCAAAGATTTGAAACTTGCTCCCCTGGGAGAGCAGAAGATTGCCTGGGCCGGGGAGTATATGCCCCTCTTGGCATATTTGCGTAAGAAATATGCCGAAAAGAAAATTTTTCAGGGCATCAATATGGTCATTACCATTCATTTGGAGGCCAAAACCGCCAATCTGGCACTGCTTTTGAAGGATTGCGGAGCCAATGTGGTGGTGACCGGTTCCAATCCCCTTTCCACCCAGGATGATGTGGCGGCGGCGTTGGTAAAACGGGGAGTGGTGGTTTATGCCACCCACGGTTGTACCGCCAAAGAATATGACAAGTATTTGGCCTGTGCCCTGGACACCCATCCGGTGCTGATTATTGATGACGGGGGAGACCTGGTGAATATGCTCCACGGGAAAAGAATCAAGCAGGCCCCTGAGATTTGGGGAGGCAGTGAGGAAACCACCACCGGGGTGCATCGTTTGCAGGCCTTGGATAAGGCCAACAAACTCCGTTTCCCCATGATTGCGGTGAATGATTCCACCTGCAAATACCTTTTTGACAACCGTTACGGCACGGGGCAAAGTTCCCTGGACGGCATTATCCGTACCACCAATGTGGCCATTGCAGGCAAAACCCTGGTGGTGGCGGGTTACGGCTGGTGCGGCAAGGGCATCGCCATGCGGGCTAAGGGCATGGGGGCCAGGGTCATGGTTACGGAGGTTGACCCGGTGAAGGCCATTGAAGCGGTGTGCGACGGATTCCAAGTGATGTCCATGGATAAGGCGGCCAAATATGGTGATATTTTCATTACCGCCACCGGTTGCCGGGATGTCATCCGGGGCAAGCACTATCCTTTGATGAAGGATGGGGCCATCCTTTGCAATTCCGGGCATTTTGATGTGGAAATCAATATTCCGGAGTTGCAGGACTTAAGCGTGGTGAAGCCCTGCGAGGCGAGGAAAAATATTACCGCCTACACCTTGGC
>JAKSOM010000012.1 GCA_024405585.1 Acidaminococcaceae bacterium
GGTCAGGAAGACCGCCAAAACTTTTTTTAGCATGTCTTCTCCTTTCACACCTGCAAATACTTTTTCAAAGAAATGTAAGAACCCAGGGCACCGATGCCCGCACCAAATGCCAGCAACCCCATCCACATCCACAGCATCAGAGGCCAAGTGGACAATACGGGTATGAAGGGCATGGCCTGTTGGAACTTATCCACACTGGCTCCGTAAATAAAAGTCAAAACAATGGTACTGAAAACAGTTCCCGCCAAGCCGATGGTAATACCTTCCATCATGAAGGGCCAGCGGATAAACCAGTCCGTAGCCCCCACATATTTCATAATATTGATTTCTTTGCGACGGTTCATCACCGTCAGCCGGATAGTGTTGATAATGATGAACAGCGTTCCGCCCATCATAAGGGCAATGAGCAGCACGCCGCCAGTTCTGATGATTCTGGTGAACTGGAACAATTGCTCAACCACATCCCGGGCATAGCGGACGCTTTCCACCTTCTTCATCTTTTGGATGATGGGAGTGATTTGGCCAATCCGTTCCGGCGTATCCACATGAACCTCAAAAGAATAGGGCAGGGGATTATCCTCCAGGGCATCCAGGATGCTGGCATTTTCCCCCAACCGCTGCTTGAAACGCCGCATGGCTTCTTCCTTGGTAACCGTCTTAACCTCACTCACTCCGGGCAGGGCGGCCAGTTCCGCTCCGGTGGTATTGATATCCTCCTCACTGGTGCGGTTTTCCATATAAACGGAAATCTGCACCGAGTTTTCCAAATAACTGGCTATATGGTTGCTATTGAAAAACAACAGCAAAAAACTACCCAAAATCAAGGTGGAAACAGCCACCGTAATCATGGAAGCAACAGTCATGACCCCGTTACGGAACAGAGATTTGGCCGTCTCCTGAATAAAGTACAAAAGGGTGGTAGATTTTATCCCGCGAAATTCCTTACTCTTCATAGCCGTACCTCCCCCGTCTTTCGTCACGAACAATCTGGCCGTGTTCGATGGCAATAACCCGTTTCCCCATAGCATTCACAATTTCCTGGCTGTGGGTTGCCATAATGATGGTGGCCCCCCGCTCCCTGATACTCTCAAAAATGTTCATGATTTCCATGGCCGTATTGGGGTCCAAATTACCGGTGGGCTCGTCCGCAATAATCAGCTTGGGGTCATTGACAATGGCCCTGGCAATGGCCACCCGCTGCTGCTCGCCGCCGGAAAGTTCCGTACTCTTGCAGGATGCCTTGTCAGCCAATCCCACATAGTCCAGCACCTTCATCACCCTGGGCTTAATCAGCTTATTGGGTGCTTCCGTAACCCGCATGGCAAAAGCCACATTTTCAAAAACCGTCCTATCCGGCAGCAGCCGGTAATCCTGGAACACAATTCCCAGCCGTCTCCTCAGCCCCGGAACCTCATCGTTGGTCAAAGCCACAATATCCACACCATTAACAAAAATGCTGCCCCTGTCCGGCTTGATTTCCCTGAACAAAAGCTTTATGAAGGTGGATTTGCCCGCACCGCTGGGACCCACCAAAAACACAAACTCCCCTCTGGCAATATGAAGGCTGATATCATGCAAAGCATACTGTTTGCCATCGTACGATTTGCACACATTCATCATCTTTAACAACTTAACAATCTCCTTTCCACCATAGCACCGAGCAGTTTGTTATTCTCAACAGCTGCTGTCTGCAGTTCACTCAGATCTATCTCATAATCATACGCCCGTTGCACCGCCTGCAAAATCTTCTCCGTAGTGAGCGTTTCAACCCCGCCGGCGGAACTGGCATCCAACTTCTTCACAAAACTTTCCACCTTGGGGTCATATTCCAGGGCGACAAAGGGCACCTTCATAACCGAAGCAAAAATCAAACTGTGCAGACGCATCCCAATAAGCAAGGAAAAATTGCCGATTACACTCAGCAATTCCTCCGTACTGCACACCCTGTCCAAAATCCTGGCGGGATGACGCAAGGCCCGTTGCAATTTTTTTGACACGGCCATATCAGCAGGATACTGAAAAGGAACAATACAAATCTGTTTGCCCTGATCCGCCAAAACATCCAAAGCGTCCACCAGTGCCCCCAGATATTTGTCATTGTTCCATGACCGAATCGCCACCCCCACCACATCCGTACCGCCGGTCAGGCCGCTACGTCCAAGCAATATTCTGCCGTCATCCAAAGTTGTCTTAGGCAACATAAACACCGCATCCGCAGTAACCTTCACATGTTCCGGAGACAAACCTAAAGCAATCAAAAAATCCAATGACTCCCGGTCACGCACAGTAATAAACTCAACTTTAGCCAAAACCTTACCCGTAAGCCACCTCATAAAAGAGCTGCTAATTGGTCCCACCCCCTGAGCATAAAGCATCACCGGCCTGCCCAAAAGTTTTGCCAAAAAAATCAAAGCCAGATAATACAACAAACTCCTCTTGCTGGTCACATCCTGCAACAAACTGCCGCCGCCGTTGACAAAGGCACTGCAAGTTCCGATTTGGGAAAGAATTTTCCACAAATGAAAGCGATGGATACTCTTAACATCGTAGGTTATGGCCGTATTGGCCGGATTGCCGCTGATGACTGCAAAATCCGCCCCAGGCAAAAATTTTCGCATACTCGTCAACATGGCCAGCAAAATAGCCTCGTCACCGGCATTATTGAACCCGTAATATCCGGAAATTACTATTTTCGGTTTACTCTTTTTCTTTAAGTCCATCCGCAAACTTACCAATCTCCACTATTATCAGCACCAGCAAAACACCCAGTATAATGCCAAATCCGTAACCCGTTGCAGCCCGAACCATGCTCATCAGGAAAGGGCTCCGCATATGGCAGAAAGTTTCCACCAGGGAAACCTGCCCCATGGTTGCTGCAATAATGAGAAATATCTTCAACAATTTTGGCCAGGACCTGTGGCAAGCCAGCACCAAAACACAGAAGGCAACATGTCCGATAAGGAACTCCTTGGCCCGGGGACGGGCATACAAATGTTCCTCCAACCAATGCCGCATAGTCAATTCTATCTGGGGTACCGGCAACTGCCAGGAATGGCCGGTACGACCGATGAAGACATAAAGTGCGAAACCCGCAAAACCCAAAAACAAAAGCGTCAGTATGACATTTTTTACGGTCAGCCATTGTCTTGCCAATACTTTCAGCCGGTTCCTGTAATCCTCAAAAGTAACACAATTCCGAAATCCGAAAACATCGTACTTCCTAAGGCAAATAATCAAAATGAAAAGCAGCGGCAACAAGAAGGTCAGCTTCACCCCTCTGTAAAAGTCAATCTCCAAAAGGAACCTTGTATCCGTAAGTATGGCCGCCAAAAGGCAGGCGCCGCACAAACTTAAAAATACCGCCAAAAGCAAACTGATGGCGCAATTGGCCAAAATCTGCAACATGGGCACATCGTCTATATCGTCCAACATATCCGAAATGTAATACATGCTCAGCACCGGAAAACTGATGGCCGCCAAAAAAGCCATGGCCTGATGGGTAACGGTTGCACTGACAAAATTACCGAACAAACCCACGCCGGTAACTATACCCCAGCATACCACAGTGCTGCCGTAGCCCCAGCCGAAAACGCTTTGGCACAGAAGCATAAACGCCCCCACAATACCCGCAATAATAGGTATCAACAACACCCGGTTGGGGAAATAGGTCTCAAAAGGTCTGGCCAAACCGATGCTGAAGCCGCGCTTCTGCACACTTTGCGAAATTTCCTGAATATATTTCAAATTGGTGCCGATCAAATCCTTTCCCTTAAGAAACGGCTGAATGATGTTAAGGCGTATGTGCCTCTCATCGTCCGCCACCGCCCAACGCCGCAGGGCCTCCTCATAGGACAATTTGTCCATTTCCCGACAGTCAATAGTATAAGCCCTGAGTACACTATAATTTCGTTGCTGGGCCAACTCCAACTGTCCCACATTGGGAAAGAAGCCCAACTGGGTGTAATGCTCCTGCAGCACCAAATACTGCCTTCCCATGAGGGATGCCACCTTATTAGCCAAAGCAGTCCCGCCAAAAGTGGAGTAATGAGCCGGCATCATGGCATAAACAATGACCTGGGCACCTTTCACCCTGTCAAAATAATCCTCCACATCCTTTTCCGTTATACCCTCAAAATTTTCCGGGGCAACAATCAGATTAAACCCCAACTTGTAGAGTTTCTGCAATTCATGAGTCATAATCCCCAAGGGCATTTGCTGAACCGCTCTGCGCAAATGCATATTATACCGGTCCACCGGTTTAGTGTCCCCGACAAAATACATTTTCCGCTCCGGATATTCCCCTCCCACGGAAATCCTGTCCCCGTAACGTCTTTTTGCCCCCTCCAACACTTCTTCAAAAATATTGCTATGGGTCTCCGAAACAATTGCCGTCCCGTCCTGAATCTCCAGCCCTACGGCACCGGTCCGTGCCAAACGCTCCAATGTTGCATCGGTAAGCACAATGGAATTAATCCCGTTGCGACGCATCCGCTTCAACAGATCGATTTCAGTTTCGTAATATGCCTCCACATCCGCAGTATATTTTCCGGCAGCATTAATCAACTCGTAACAATCCTGATAGCGGACGGCCTGGGCCACCGTCTTGTTGGTCATCTCCAACCCCAGGCGGGGGGTAAGCACAAAACTTGCGGCCACCAAAGCCACAAAAATCATAAAAACCGCCAATTTGAAAAAGCTCTGACTTTTTAACTTCATACCTTCCTCTGCTGACTCCGCAAATAACTTTCCACAAACTTCCGTAAATCACCGTTCATAACAGCACCGATATTGCCGCTCTCGCAACCGGTGCGATGGTCCTTGACCAAAGTATAGGGCTGGAACACATAGGAACGGATTTGGCTGCCCCACTCGATGGCCTGATAATCGCCGGCTATCTCATCCATTTTGGCATCCTGCTTCCGTTTCTCATACTCGTACAGCTTCGCCCTCAACATGGTCATACACATGGCCCTATTCTGAATCTGGCTGCGTTCGTTCTGACACTGCACCACAATTCCCGTAGGCAAGTGGGTCATACGCACCGCACTGCTGGTCTTGTTGACATGCTGCCCGCCGGCCCCGCTGGCCCGATAGGTGTCAACCCGGACCTCGTCCATATTGATTTTCACATCCACACTATCGTCCAACTCCGGCATAACGTCCACCGCCGCAAAGGAGGTGTGCCTTCTGGCCGCCGCATCAAAGGGACTGATCCGCACCAGCCGATGTACCCCCTTTTCGCTCCGCAAAAAACCATAGGCGTTGTGCCCGCAAATCCGCAAACTGGCGCTCTTAAGCCCCGCCTCATTGCCCTGGGTGATATCCAACACTTCCACCACATAACCGCTCTGTTCCGCAAACCGGGTGAACATCCTGAGCAGCATTTCCGTCCAATCCTGGGCCTCGGTGCCGCCCTCCCCGGCATGCAGCGTCATCAAGGCGTTGTTGGCATCATACTCGCCAGAAAGCAACATCCCCAATTCCAAATGCTCCAAGGCCTCCTTAATTTCTGCAAGAAGACTATCCAATTCTTCCAACATGGAGGAATCTTCCGCCGCCATTTCCTGCAACACAAAGCCGTCCTCCAAATCACTGCCAAGTTTGTGGAATTCCTCCACCTCGGCCTTCAAACTGTTCACATCCTGGGCAATCTTGTTGGCCTTTTCCGGATCGTCCCAAAAGGTGGGGTCCGCCATCCGGTGCTCCAACTCCTTAACCCTGTCCTCTTTACTGAAGATGTCAAAGAGACCCCCTAAGTTCTTCGTATTTTGCCTTCGCCTTCTCCAACTCCGGCTTATATTCTTCAATCAACATTATTCCTGTTCCTCCTTCGTCACCACTGCATCCTGCTTTTCTTCTACCACTTCCGCCACTTCGATAGGGTTGCCATCCTCATCTAAAGGCACCTGCTCCGCCGGAGTCCCCTCCGTCACCACATTCACCCGGTACATGTAGCGTACCACATCATCCTGAATAGCATCCAACATCCCCTCGAACATGTCATAGGCCTCAAACTTGTATTCCACCAGGGGATCCTTCTGCCCGTAGGCCCTAAGTCCAACTCCTTCACGGAGCATATCCATAGCATCCAAATGCTCCATCCAGTGCATATCCACAACTTTCAGCATAACCAAATTTTCCAGTTCCCGCATAATGGGACTGCCCACCTGCCTCTCCCTGGCCTCATAGACATCGTTAGCCAATTTATGCAGATATTCACCCAATTCCTCACGGCTGAAATTGGAGAGTTTCTCCTCCGTCATCTCGCCCTGGGGCGCATAGAACTCCTCCGCATAACGGATGAGGGAAACCAAATCCCAATCCTCGGAATACACCTCCGGCGGGGCATACATATCCAAAGTCCTGTCCACAACCTTGTTCACCATCTCCATGATACGTTCCTTCAGAGAGTCCTTCTGCATAATCGTCTTCCGCTCGGCGTAAATCACCTCACGCTGCTGGTTCATAACATTGTCATACTCCAGCACATATTTGCGGATGGAGAAGTTCCGGGCCTCCACCTTCTTTTGGGCATTCTCGATGGACTTAGTCACCAAACTATGCTCAATGGGATCATCCTCCTCCAGCCCCAGCTTATCCATAATCCCAGCAATGCTCTCACTGCCGAAAATACGCATCAAATCATCCTCCAAACTCAAATAGAACTTGGAAGAACCCGGGTCACCCTGACGGGCGCAACGGCCACGCAACTGGTTGTCGATACGCCGGGACTCATGCCGCTCCGTACCGATAATATGCAAACCGCCAAGAGCGGGTACACCTTCGCCCAACACAATATCCGTACCACGGCCCGCCATATTTGTAGCGATCGTCACAGCACCATATTCCCCGGCATGACTGATAATCTCCGCCTCCTGCTCATGGTACTTGGCGTTCAACACATTATGCTTGATACCCCGCCGTTTCAACATGGCGGACAACTCCTCGCTCTGGGCAATACTGGTGGTGCCAACCAGCACAGGCCTGCCGCCCGCATGCAATTCCTCAATACTCTTCACCACCGCCCGGTACTTGGCCAATTTGGTCTTATAAACCACATCCGGCTCGTCCGTCCTGATCATGGGCTTGTTAGTGGGAATGACAAGAACGCTGAGACCGTAAATCTTTTGGAATTCGTCCTCCTCGGTCTTAGCCGTACCGGTCATACCGGCCAATTTCTTGTACATACGGAAATAGTTTTGGAAGGTGATGGTGGCCAGAGTCTGACTCTCCCGCTGCACCTTAACCCCCTCCTTGGCCTCAATGGCCTGATGCAAACCCTCACCGAAACGGCGGCCAAACATCAGCCGGCCGGTAAAATCGTCAACAATCACAATCTGACCGTCCTTGATGACATAATCCCTATCCCGGTGCATAATGGCTTTGGCCTTCAAAGCCGCCATCAGATAATGGCTGTAATCCATACCATGTTCCGCATCATACATATTCTTGATACCCAAGGCGGACTCCGCCTTAGCGATGCCCTTTTCCGTGGGACCAACCTGACGGGTCTTCTCGTCAACAGTATAATCCTCACCCTCCTCCAGCATCTCCGCCACCTTGGCCATCCTGTCATAAAGTTCCGTGGAATGGCTGCCGGGCCCGCTGATAATCAAAGGGGTACGGGCCTCGTCAATAAGGATGGAATCCACCTCATCCACGATGCAATAATGCAATCCCCGTTGCACAATCTCGCTTTCACTGGTAACCATATTATCCCGGAGATAATCAAACCCGAACTCGTTATTGGTACCATAAGTAACATCAGAACGGTAAGCGGCACGACGCTCCGCATAATTCATCTCATGGGTAACCAAACCCACACTCAGACCGAGGAACTTGTAAATACGCCCCATATCATTAGCATCACGCTTAGCCAGATAATCGTTCACCGTAACAACATGTACGCCCTTGCCCTCCAAAGCGTTCAGATACACCGCCAGAGTGGCCACCAGGGTCTTGCCCTCACCCGTCCGCATCTCCGCAATCTGACCCCGGTGCAAAGCCACACCGCCGACCAGTTGCACATCAAAATGCCTAAGCCCCGTGGTTCGCTTTGATGCTTCCCGCACCACCGCAAAGGCCTCCGGCAAAATATCCTCCAATGTCTCACCCTTCTGCAGACGTACCTTGAACTCCAACGTCTTACCAGCCAAATTATTGCTGCTCAAGGCCTCCATCTCCGGTTCCAGGGAATTTATCTTTTCAACAATCTTCCCAATCTCTTTCAATTGTTTTGCATTTCCGTCACCGAAAATGACTTTAATCAATGAATCAAACATACAACTCTCCTTATAGACATACTTATAATTGAAAACATTATACCATATATGTTAGAAAAAGTGTCAAAATATCTGTTGCAAATATTGTCAGCCCGTCCGGACACACGGCAAAACAAAAAATCCTCTGACCTCGGTCAGAGGATTTTTTGTTTATTATTGCTCTTCAGGAGATTCCTCAACCCTGTTTTTCTGCTTGGCGATTTCCCCAGCAATATTGCCCCTGGTCTCAGCAAAATTTGCTGCAGCACTCTCGATAAGCCCGCCCAATTTCTGGATCTCCCCGTTCAAACGCTTAAGTTCTCCGTCCAGATAACTCAAACAGTTGTCCAAATATTCCAAGGTACTCGTCCTTGTCTGGACGCAGTAAGCATCCGCCTCGGCCTTCCTCTGCTTAGCGGTTTCGTCGGCACGCAAAGCCAGTTCCTTAGCGACTTCCTCAGCCCCCTTGACAATCTCATTGTCCGAAAGCATGTAATCCCGCTCCGCCTTGGCGCCATCCATAATCTTCTGTTCCTGCTCATGGGCCTCATCAATAATCGCCTGAGCATCAACCTTGGCCTTGTTCACCATGTTATCGGCATCCGCCAAAATCTTATTAGCCCGATCCACCTCCTCCGGAATTGCCAAACGTAACTGATCCAAAATACCAATCAGTTCATCCTCATCCAAAACAATCTTCTTGCTGCGGAAAAGGGCATGACTGCCATTATCCACCATATCCACAATCTGTTGCAACAATGCCATAATTTCCGAAACCCTGTTGTTCATTTTTTCCCTCCCGCAAATTTTTTCTTAATTTTATCCGCCACACACCTGGGCACCATATCCTCCACCTTGCCACCGAAAACCGCCAGTTCCCTCACTCCGCTGCTGGAAACATAGCTAAACTCCGGTTTTGTCATGATGAATACGGTCTCCAAATTACTGTCAATGCTTTTCAACATCAATGCCCTTTGGAACTCATACTCGAAATCACTGAAGGCCCTGAGCCCCCGTACCACAAAATTGATTTTTTCCTTGGCGCAAAACTCGTTCAAAAGACCGTTACAACTGGTAACCCGCACATTCTCGATATGCCCAGTAGCCTTTTTGAGCATATCCACCCGCTCCCTCACACCAAACATACCCTCATGCTTATTAGGGTTGTAGAAAACGCAAACCACCAGCTCGTCAAACATCTTGCTGGCCCGTTCAAAAATATCCAAATGTCCGTTGGTCACCGGGTCAAAGGACCCGCTGCAAACTGCCGTCCTCATAACTTAATTATTTTAACACAATTCCCTTATGAAATCAATAATTGTGGATCCGTATTTTTCTTCCCGCTCCACCACAAATTTATCCGACAATTCCGGCCCCTCCTCCTCCGCCGACCTTTCCGCCACAATCAATCCGCCGGGTTTCAAAACATCCGCTCCCCCCAGGGTCTTCAACATGGCGGAAACAAGTCCCTGCCCGTAAGGGGGATCCAAAAAAACAAAATCGAAACCTTCCCCCTGCCGGGCCAGACGGCCCACCACAGTTGCCGCATCCCCCTGCAAAATCCGGCAATCATCCTGGGCATGGCACTTTTCAATATTCCGCTGCACCAGCTTCAGAGACTCCCTGCTCTTATCAATAAAAACTACGCTGCCGGCGCCCCGGCTCCAACACTCCAAACCCAAATTCCCCGTACCGGCAAAAGCGTCCAACACCCTGGCCTCCGCAATCCTGGCCCCGATAATACTAAAAACGCTCTCCTTCACCCGGTCCGCCGTGGGCCTCACATCATAATTCTTAGGTGTAAAAAGATTGGTACCCCTGGCCCTGCCCGTGATAATCCGCATTCCTCACACCCCTGTCAAATCCCAAATGGGCACAAAATCCTTATCCGCAGAGGCCTCCTCCTGCACAAAACCGTCCTCAATGGCGCTCTCCATCAGATAAAGTTCCGCCACCTCATACTCATCCTCCGTGACCTTGCGGTTCAACTCCGGATACTCCGCTGCCCTGCCGCAGGGCACATACTGGTGCATCAAACTGAACATCACCTGGCCCGGCTTGAAATTTGAACCCACCCAATCGATAATCCTCTTGGTATCCTCCAAACGTCCGGGAAGCAGCAAATGGCGGATAATCACGCCCTTAGTCATCAGCCCCTCACCATCCAAGCGGTAATCCCCCACCTGATTGTACATCTCCCTGATGGCCCTGGTGACAATGCCGAAATAATCATAGGCATTACTATACTTGATGGCCGCCATATCATCGCTATATTTCAAATCCGGCAAATAAATCTGCACCTTGCCCTTCAACTTTCTGAGGGTATCCGTGGTCTCAAAACCGCTGGTGTTCCAAACCACCGGCACACTCAAGGGCTCTGCCAAACTCTCCAGAATCGCCTCCGTAAAATGGGTGGGAGTCACCAGATTGATGTTATGGGCCCCCTTAGCAATCAGCTCCCCATAAATCTCCCTAAGCCGTTCCACACTGATTTCCCTGCCGAAATTCCTGCTGCTGATATCATAATTCTGACAAAAAACACAATGCAAATTACAGCCGCTGAAAAACACTGTACCACTGCCCCGGCTGCCGCTAATAACCGGCTCTTCCCACGTATGGAGATGGGCCCTGGCCACCACCGGATTCCACCCCATACCGCAGGAACCGTATATGCCGTTCTTCCTATCCGCCCCACAACGGTGGGGACATACATAACATTCCATATTGGTATTATAACACATTTATGCTATAATGTACAAAAACAAGGAGGTCAAAATGAAAGAGTTATCCCTCAAATACGGTATGAACCCCAATATGAAAAAAGCCCGCATTTTTATGCAAAAGGGTGAACTGCCCATCGAAGTACTGAACGGTCGCCCCGGCTTCATCAATTTTCTGGATGCCTTCAATTCCTGGCAACTGGTCAAAGAACTGAAGGAAGCAACCGGTCTGCCCGCCGCCGCATCCTTCAAACATGTCAGCCCCGCCGGTGCGGCAGTGGCCGTACCCATGGACGAGGTGCTGAAAAAAATCTACTACGTGGACGATCTGCAACTGAGCCCCCTGGCCACCGCCTATGCCCGTGCCAGAGGTGCGGACAGAATGTCCAGCTACGGTGACTTTGTAGCCCTCTCTGAAATCTGTGACAAAGAAACCGCCACCATGCTGGCCAGGGAGGTTTCCGACGGCGTAATCGCCCCGGGTTACACGGATGAAGCCCTGGCAATCCTGAAAACCAAACGTAAAGGCAGCTACAACGTAGTAAAAATTGACCCCGACTACGTGCCGGAACTGGTAGAACACAAGGACGTCTTTGGCATCACCTTTGAACAGGACCGGAACAACGCCAAAATTGAGGCCTCCCTCCTGGAAAACCGTCCCACCCAAAACAAAGACCTGCCGGAAGAGGCAATCCGTGATTTGCTCATCAGCCTGATTGTCCTGAAATACACCCAATCCAACTCAGTGTGCTATGTAAAAGGCGGCCAGGCCATCGGCATCGGTGCCGGGCAACAGAGCCGTGTCCACTGCACCCGGCTGGCCGGCAACAAGGCGGACAACTGGTGGCTCCGCCAAAACCCCAAAGTCCTGTCCCTGCCCTTCAAAGACAGCATCCGCCGTCCGGACAGAGACAACACCATTGACGTTTATATCAGTGAGGACTGGGACGATGTGTTGAGGGAAGGCACCTGGCAACAATTCTTCACCCAAAAGCCTGAACCCCTCACCCTGGAAGAAAAGAAAGAGTGGCTGAAGCAATTGAAGGGCGTATCCCTGGGCAGCGATGCCTTCTTCCCCTTCGGCGACAACATCGAACGGGCCCACCGCAGTGGCGTGGAATACATCGCCCAGGCGGGTGGCAGCATCCGTGACGACAATGTCATCGAAACCTGCGACAAATACAACATCGCCATGGCCATGACCGGCCTGCGGCTCTTCCACCACTAAACAATCAAATCAAAAGCACCTGCTGAACTACTTGGCAGGTGCTTTCATTTCTCTTCATCACACAAAAATTCTCTCAAAAAAAATGTTTGCAATGTCAAAAAACGATTTTGCCGTTACGTAACATTTACCAAATGTTACGTAACGGAACTTTCCCATTTTCACGTAATCAACAAATTCTGGGCAGGCCTTCGCCCTGCAAAGGTTGGATGCGGCGGCAGCCGCCCAATTCATTTTGCAGCCACACACCTTCACCCTGTTCCACCCGTCCCACCAGCACCGCATCATTGCCATATTTTTGCTCCCGAATAATTTTCAAGGCCCCTTCCGCCCGCTCAGCCGGCAAAACTATACAGAGTTTTCCTTCGTTCCCCATGGTCAAAGGGTCCAGCCCTAAAATTCCGCAGAGCCCCTGCACCGCCGGGTTTACAGGCAGCATCTCCTCCTGCAAGAGGATTTTCACTCCGCTGGCCTCCGCCAATTCGTTGGCCACCGTTGCCAATCCGCCCCGGGTAATATCCCTCATGGCATGAACAACAATTCCCCCTTCCAACAAAGCGCCAACAATTTTATTCAAAGGGGCACAATCGCTCCGGACCCTGCTTTCCATCCCCATGCGACTGGTAAGAACGGTGGCGTGATGGTCACCCAGGGTGCCGGTAACAATGATTCCGTCCCCGGCCTGCAAATTGTGGGCAGAAATTACAATCCCCTCCTGCCTTTCGCCAATGCCCGCAGTGTTGATATAGCAGCCGCCCCTGCCCTCAATGACCTTGGTATCCCCGGCCACAATCACTACTCCCGCCTCTTTGGCGGTGGCCCCCATGGAGGCCACAATTTGTTCCAATGTTTCCATCTCCAGTCCGGTTTCCAGGATGAAAGAGGCGGTAAGATAGAGTGGCTTCGCCCCCATCGCCGCCAAGTCGTTCACCGTGCCGCAGACCGCCAGCCGACCGATGTCACCACCGGGAAAAAACAGGGGTTCCACCACAAAACTATCCGAGGTGAATACGGGATAACCCTGCATCTTGGGCAGTACCGCCCCATCTTCCATTTTGTTAAGCAGTTCATTGTTGAAATACTTGGCAAAGCAACCCTGAATCAGCTTCCCCGTGGCCTGACCTCCAGCCCCATGCTTCAATTCAATTTTCATGCTGACCTCCGTTCAAAAAACTGATGGCGCAACTGCCCTCTGCGGAAACCATACAGGCCCCCACCGGATGTTCCGGACGGCAAACCCTGCCGAAGCAAGGACAGTGCCAGGGATGCAATTCGCCCAAAAGCACCCGGTCGCAACAACAGCCCGGAGGCAAATTGTCTTCCTCCAAGCCCCAACTGCCGGCATCAAAACCGGCATACTCCGGACGCAAATAACGGCCAGAACTTTCTATTTTGCCAAACCCCCGCCATACCGCATCACCGGTGACGAAAACCCCATCCGCCAACTGCTGGGCCAGGGGATTGCCCTCTTCCCGCACCACTTCCCTATATTCATTCCAAAAGCCCTCCCGGTTTTGGGCCGCCGCCCAAACCAGGCGGCCCACCCCGCAGAGCA
>JAKSOM010000120.1 GCA_024405585.1 Acidaminococcaceae bacterium
TCCGTTCCAGGGGGAGTTTTTGCTCCAGCAGGGCGAAGATGATGGGGGTGGTGATGTAGTAGGGCAGGTTGGCGCAGCATTTGAAACCCGGCTCCACATGTTCCATGATGGGGGTTTGCAGAATGTCGCCCTGGATGATTTGCACGTTGCTGTAATCCTTCAAAGTGGTGGCCAGTACCGGCAGCAGCCGCTGGTCCAGTTCCACCGCCACCACCCGGGCACCGCTTTCTGCCAATCTCTGGGTCAGGGTGCCGATGCCGGGACCGATTTCCAAAACCTGGTCTGCGGCGGTGAGTTCCGCGGCTTCTGCAATACGCCGTACCACTTCAGGGTCAATCAAAAAGTTCTGCCCCAGTTTTTTGTTGGCAGTGAGTTTGAAGCGGTCCAGAATATATTTAGTTACTTTGGGTGTTGCAATGATGGGTGAATTCATCTCGTGTGATTCCGTAACGGTTGAGCCGTTCCAAAAATTTTTTGGCGTTGGCGTAGCCAACCCCCAGGGCGGCCCCGATTTTCGCCCGCCGCTGCGAGGCGGCGGGGCCTCCGTTGAGGCCGTTGTCCAGCAGGTCTTTCGTAGTAAACTCTTTAGATGGGGTGATGGTGCTGTGCCGCACCTTGCTGAGGGCCAGCAGTATGGCCTCCGGGCTGGCCTGTTCAATCCCCACGTCATTGTTGGCGGTGGCCTCAATCTTGGGTACGAAGGCCTGTCCCGCATGGGGGAACCGTTCCGTCAAAAAGCGGCGTATCCTTTCCCCTGCTCCATCCGGGTCAGTCAAAATAATAATGCCCCGCTTGCGGTAAGCGGCGGCAATATTATTTAGTGTATTTTCACTGAGGGTAAACCCTCCGGTTTCGATGGTGTCCGCCTCCAGCGCCCGCCGTACCGCCAGGGTATCCATTTTTCCTTCAACAATCAGTACTTCTTTTAACATCAGTCATCCAATATATAGACCTCGATAAAGCGGCGGCCCCATTGCCAAGCCCGGTCCCGGTCATACATGAAGAGGTCGATGCAGTTGCCTACGATGGCTCCCCCCGTGTCGGCGGCCACGGCCAGACCGTAGCCGGGAATGAAGAGTTTGCTGTGATAGGGGATGAATTCAGGATCCACCGCCACCACCCCTTCGTAGGGCACGATGCCGATGCTGGTGACCCCGTCCCCATTGCCGTCCTCAATGGTATAGGCGCTCACATTGGCCACGAATTTCTTCTTGTAGTGTTTCAATCCCTGTTCGGTCATGATGCAATCCTTGGTGCCCCTTTGCACAATGGATTTTTCCGGGGCAATTTTGTGGATGCGGCCGATTTCCTTGCGGATGCCGTTTTCATCAACTTTATAGATGACCTTGTCGATGCCCGGCAAGCCGTTTTGGATGACATGCCTGGCCCCGTATTCCAGAGTGGGTTCATCCACATATTCCACAGGAATCTCCGCTACAGCAAATTCCTTGAATTCAAATTTCTCCCCCCGCCTCAGCAGGAAGATTTGGGTGCCGTCAATCAGTTCCGCATTGGCCTTGGGGAACATTTGCTTTTTGTTGAAAATAATGCCGTTTTCCTTCAGGGCGTCCTCAACCTTGTCCAGGTTGGAAGAGAAACGGGATATTTTGCCGTTCATATAGACGCTGAAACGCTTGGCCTGGGGCTGCTGCTCCGCAACCACGGGTGCCTCGTTGGTATAAAGGAAAGCACAGGCAAATATGAAAACTAATATGGAAATGTTCTTTACTAATCTAAACATACATACCTCAATTTCACGCTATTATATGGATTTGGCGGGCGTTTGTCAACTTTGTAGTGCTTGTTTTATTTTTTTTAGTAATATGCTACAATATGTAGTGTTGAAGTAGTTTCAAAATAGCAAAATATGAGGAGGAAAAAATATGGGCGGAATAACTAAGGCGGAGTGGCCGGAGATTGTGAACAGGTTAAAGCGTTCGGCTTTGCCGGTGCCACCCTCTTTCGTCAGCGATTATGACAACTGGCTTTGCCGTTCCTATGCGGGCAGGACCTTGTTTTCCATGGGTGATTATGAGGACGCCCTGATGGTGCTGGCCACGGTGTTGGATGTGGAGCCGGATTTGCAGGACAGGCCGGTGGAGGGATTCAGTCAAGCGGAACACAAAGTACTTTGTCTGACGGATATGGTGGAACTTATTATGGGGCTGGCAAATAATCCGGAGGCGGCCCTGCGTTACCAGGACGAAGCGGTGGATATTTGTGAAAAATTCCGTGGGGATTTTCTGACAGCGGACCCCATGAAGATTTGGCAGAAGAAAATAGAACTTCTGCGTTTGTCCGGAAGGGATGGGGAGGCAAAAGCCCTGGCCAACACACCCTGGCAACCGGCGGCCAAATTGAAGGAGAGGGAAATTTTGGATATGGAGGAAGTAAGGCACCGTCAGGGTTCACAAGGAGCCAAGGGGAGCAAGCCGGAGGATTTTTTGACGGGATTGGGGGATGTTTTCAAGAAGCAGAATTAAACACATATTTCAAGTAATCAATCGTTTGATAAGAAATTGTTGCAATAATTTTTTTTTGGTGTATAATCTTGGTCGTAAGGATGTGGACTTGCGACCAAGATTTTGTTTTTTATGAGAAAGGAATTGTTAAAATGAAGAAATCTTTATCCGCTGCCATTGTTCTGGCGGCAATCATGGCTCCTACGGCGGCTTTCGCCGAGGGCTACGGCATTATCGAGCATCATGCGGAAGGTGTGGCCATGGGTGGTGCGGCTATGTTTATTGAGAATGATGCCGGCAACATGGCATATAACCCTGCAGGTATCACTCTTTGCGAAGGTAATCAAATTAAAGTGAGCGCCACCTATATCGCTCCCCACGGGGATTACACGGCTGTTCCGCTTGATATATCAAATCCACCGACTTTTTTAGGTACGCCGGAAACCGGCCATAACCGGGTACATCCGGCCTGGGCACCTGGTGCCTTCTTTGTACGCAAAATGGATGACAAGCAAGGGATTGGCTCGGGCGTATTCAGCCGTTTCGGCAATATGTGTGAGTTCGAAAAGGGTTCCTGGCCCGCCACTAACAATCAGTTCGCCAAGATGAACGGACTTAGCATTACTCCCACTTATGCCCGCAAGTCAGGCGGAAAGTTCTACTGGGCAGTGGGTGCGGATATTAACTATGTAGGTTTGACGTTGGAAAGGGATTTTACAGCACATCCGTTCGTGGGAACTGCGGCATTACCGTTTAAATCAACTGAGGCCAAGGGTGAGTCCTGGGCTTTGGGCTGGAATATGGGCCTGCGTTATGCGGCTACTGACAAGGACGAGTTTGGTTTTGCTTATCG
>JAKSOM010000121.1 GCA_024405585.1 Acidaminococcaceae bacterium
GATTCGAACCCCCGACCTTTTGGTTCGTAGCCAAACGCTCTATCCAGCTGAGCTACTGGGTCGTGTTTGCTTTCAAAAAGTAAATTGTATTATACAGTAGATGTATGTCGATGTCAACTGTTTTCTTTATTTTTTCGTCCGCAACAGATAAAGCAGGTCAGGGCGATGAGAAATATGAGGACACTGGAGCATTGGGCGCTTTTCAGCCCCATAAAAGTGCTGGCTGCGTAGTCACCCCGCAGGTATTCCAAGAAAAATCTGGCGGTGCTGTAGAGCATGGGGTAGAGGAAGAGCACCCTGCCTTTGGCCGGTTCCGTGCTGCGGTAGATGAGCAGTATCGCAAAGATGAGGATGTCTATCTGTCCTTCCCAGATTTCTGCCGGCCAGAGGGGGGCGGTGCCATAGGCGGAATGGGCCAGGGTACCGGCGGGGTAGAGAATGCCGAAGCTGCCGCCGGTGGGGGCCCCGAAGGCATCCCCGTTCAGCAGGTTGGCCATGCGTCCAACGGCCTGACCGAATATCATGGATGGGCAAACAATGTCGCCGAATTCCAGGCAGTCGATATGGTGTTTTTTGCAATAGATGACTCCGGCAATGGTGCCGAAGAGGATGCCCCCTTGGATGGCCATGCCCCCCTGCCAGACGTTGAAAATTTCCGTCAGGTGGTGGGAGTAGTAGCCCCAGTCGAAGAAGAATACATCCCAAAGGCGGCCGCCGATGATGCCCGCAGCCCCGCCATAGATGCCGATGTCAAGTACATGCTGGTGCCAGCGTCCGTCCTGTTTGGCCAGAAAATAGGCCACGCCGGTGGCCAGGCCGATGGACAGGATGGTGATGAGACCATACATGCGGATGGGAAAACCGAAAATTGTACACAATACTGGATACATGATAAAGCATTATAACACAGATTGTGGTATAATATTTAAAAGTTTTTATTAGTTTGAAGTGTTTGCGGAGGTATTTTGAAAATGTTGGATAGGAAGCGTTTGGAGGAGTTGTTTGTGGAGTTGGTGGCAGTTCCCTGCGAGAGCAAAAAGGAAGGCCGGGTTGCGGAGCTGGTGAAAGCTAAATTGGAAGAAATGCAGGTAAGTTATTTGCAGGATGAGGTGCAGAAGATTACCGGCGGCGAGTGCGGCAATATTATTGTTACCCTGCCTCCCAATGTGCAGGGGGATGTGCCCGGGGTTTTCTTTGAAGGGCATTTGGATTGTGTGAATCCCTGTACGGGTACGAAGGTTGTGCGTAAGGACGGGGTGTTTTATAGTGACGGTACCACGGTTTTGGGCGGGGACGATAAGGTGGGGGTGGCGGCCATGCTGGAGGCCATCCGTGCCCTGCAGGAGGACGGGGTTGCCCATGGTACGGTGCAGTTCATTTTCAGCGTCAGTGAGGAGATAGGTTGCCTGGGGGCAAAAAATTGCGATGCAAATTTGCTTAAGGCGGATTTCGGTTATTGTCTGGATACGGAGGGGTCCCTGGGTGAGATTGTGTGTGCTGCTCCGAAGCAGTATGAAATTTTTGTGAAGGTGCTTGGCAAGACCGCCCATGGCGGAGTGGAGCCGGAGAAGGGCATCAATGCCATTATGCTGGGGGCGGGGGCCTTGGCCGCATTGCCCAAGTACGGCAGGATTGATGAAGAAACGACTATGAATATCGGGCTTATCAAAGGGGGCACGGCCAACAATATCGTGCCGGCGGAGTGTGAGTTCGTCATTGATATGCGTTCCCTGGATGAGGGGAAGTTGGAGGCGTTGAAGGACAGTACCGTTGCCCTCATCCGGCAGGAAGTTGCCAAGGGCGGCGGCAGGACGGATATCAGGGTGGAGGCGGCCTGCCCCAGTGCGGTGGTGGCCCAGGGGCATCCCTGTGTGCAGTTGGCGTCCCTGGCGGCCAAAAATTTGGGTGCGGAGAAAATCAGTTTGCAGAAATCCGGCGGTTGCAGTGATGGTAATTTCTATTGCGGCATGGGGCTTCCCACAGTGGTGCTGGGTACGGGGATGAGCAATATCCATACTACGGCGGAGTTTTTGAAGGAAGAGGATTTGTGGAATACGGCCCGTTGGGTTTATGAAATTGTCAGGTTGGCGGCGGAAGGGAAACAATGATGGGTAATGACAAGTTCAAACCTTATGTCGGTTCCGGTGAAAACAGGCGGGAGTTTACTCTTATCGCAGCGGTGGCGGGGGTGGTTATGTCCGTTGTTTTCGGATGCGCCAATGCTTATTTGGGTTTGAGGTTGGGAACAACTATCACCGCTTCTATTCCTGCAGCAGTTATTTTTATGGGAATTTCCAAAATATTTGTGAAGAACGGTTCGGTTTTGGAAAATAATATGGCCCAGACCATTGCGTCCGCAGGTGAGTCAGTGGCATCTGGTTCCATCTTCACTATTCCGGCAATCTATTTTTGGGCATATAGTGGCATTATAGAGCCACCCAGTATGCTGACGCTTACGGTGCTTGCCTTGTGTGGCGGTGTTTTGGGTGTGTTGTTTATGATTCCTTTGCGGGAAATGCTGATTGTTAAGGAACATGGGGTTCTTCCCTATCCGGAGGGGACGGCCTGTGCAGAAGTTTTGCTGTCGGCGGAAAAGAAAGGGACGAGCAGCAAAAATTTATTTGTGGGGATAATTTTGGCATCTTTGACTAAATTTATTTCCGGTTCTTTGCGGATTGTACCTGAAACGGTTAATTTGGCAGTGAATAGTTTACGTACCGCAGTGGGTGTGGAAGTGTCGCCGGCCTTTGTTGCTGTAGGATATATCTGCGGACTGCGGGTAAGTTCCTGTCTGTTTGCCGGAGGATTGCTGAGTTGGTTTGTAATAATTCCTGCCATAAGTTTGTTCGGGGGGAATTCAGTGCTTTATCCTGCTACGGTTCCTATTGCGGAACTTTATGCAAATGGCGGGGCACAGGCCATTTGGTCGTCTTATATCAGATATATCGGTGCAGGTGCAATTGCTACAGCAGGTATCATTGGACTTGGGAAAAATACACCTGTGATTTTAGAAACTTTTTCAAGAACCATCAAAGGTATGCAAAACCGTGACAAATCTGAAAAGACAGAATTGGTGAGGACGGAGCAGAATTTGAACGTCAAAGTTATTGGTATAGGAATTTTGGCAGTAGGTCTCTTGCTGTGGCTGACCTTGCATAACACCGTAGGTATTACCGGTGTTATGGTGATGCTTGTGGCCAGTTTTTTCTTTACTTGTGTTGCCAGCCGTATTGTGGGTTTGATTGGTTGCACCAACAATCCTGCATCCAGCATGACTATTGC
>JAKSOM010000122.1 GCA_024405585.1 Acidaminococcaceae bacterium
AGGGATTTCACTGTCAGCATTTCACCAATTTTTTTGGCGGAGGCCGGGTTGATGAGGCCGGTGGTTTTGAGGTGCTTTTCCTGCAACCGTGCCATCACCACATCCCTATCCATAACTTTGAAACATTCCCCTTCCACCAGTCGGTCGATTACGTAATCCGCCGCAATCTGTCCGGCGTGGTCAATGTTGATGCTGGTTTCCGTGGCGCCGGGGCGATAGCCGAAATCCATTACCGCCACCGCAGCCCCCTTGGTCAGACCAGCCCCATGGGCCAAGGGTTGCAAGAATATGACCAGGACAAAGGAAATCAGTATTCTCTTCATAAACGGCTCAAATCCCTTTATAAAGTTTTTCCGCATCGCCTATCAATGCGGCACCAATCATTTGGCCCGCCTTTTCCATTGTTTTGTAGTAAAGATTGCTGCTCAATTTATCCGCTCCCACCTTGATGCCCGCCAAATCCAGTGCGGTCTGTTTGGATATGGTGGTGACCTTCCTTTGCCATACCACTTCGCCGGTGAGTGCTTTTATCACCCTAACTTCCGCCTGTACCCCGATGCCGGTGGTGGTGACCCCCACCACTTTGGACATGGAACCCAAAGGTCCCAAAAAGCCCATCACATTGGTTGCGCCCAGCATGGCCACCGCTTCACTCATATAGTTGACGGCGGTGAAGGATGTCTCAAAATTTTCATCCCACCAGCCGCCGGTGCCCATATTGATGATGCTGCCCTGAATCAGGTATTCCGCCCCGTGCTGTCTGCCGATGGCGGAGGTCAGCTTGGGGTCCACAATCTGACCCAATCTGGCGGTGGCTATGGATTGGGCATATTTTTCATCAAAGCCGGGGCCGTCAAAAAGGGTGTTATAATCCCCATTTGCCATGGCCCTCTTAGCGTTGGCAAACTCAGCCGCCCGCTCCTCATAGAGCATTTTTTCCATATCGTCCGGAATGACTTCCGTTTCGCTAAGGTTGAATTTGCCGCTCTTCACCAAGTGCAGCATGACCATATCCGCCAGAGTGGCACCGGATTCAATCAAATCAAAACGGGTGTCATCCGTAAATTTCATCAATACGCAAGTGGGGACATTGGCCAGGGCGGTGCCCTGCAGAAGTATGCCCAATAACAACATCAAGAAAATTCTTTTCAGCATCTTAACGTCCATGTTTCAATCCCACTATCTTCAAGCCATCAGGCAACCGTAGGTAGTTTGTTTTGACTTCGTGGGTAAATTTTTTTATTTTGAAAATATTCCTTTTCCCGTCAAAACGCCCTGCGGAATTGGTGTAGTATTTGGCAGAGAAAATTCTTGATAATACGCTGCCTTCAAAGCAATAGCGGATAACATAGGTTTCATTTTGGCTTTCCGCTTTGTAGTCGATGTAGTTCAACCCCTTTTTGTTTTTGCCGGAGCCCACTTCCTGGAATTTCAAGGCCCTTGAGGGTTTCATATTGTTGGGCAAAAGAGCGTTCAGCACCATGCTCATGTTTTCGGTGCCATAGGACCTGCCGTATTGGGCTTCCGCCAACTGGTTGTAGGCCGTGGCCTCCACTTCCCCTTTTTTCTTGCCGTAGTAAACAACTTTGCCATTGTTGGGACGTTTGGTAAAGTTATAGACCTTGTAACCGTTTTTCAGGCGGCACATGGCTCCGTGAGCCGAGCCCACTTCTTCATAACGGTTGTTGCCCCATTCCACCACAATGCCCTCAGTTTGCATATTTACCAAAAAATCCGCAGCACCGGTCTTCATGGAGTTGGAGCCGGTCAGGGTTATCCTGTCCCTGTTGGTCTGCCTTTCCTGGGGTGTCAACTCCTGATATTCAAGGTGAAATTTTTTGCTTATCAGAAGGTTCCGATAGTAATTCAAGCTGTTGGCCCAACCGTCAGTACAATTCAGCAGCAAGGATGCCATCAGCAAAACCCGGATAATGTTTTTCATTTGTTTGCCCCCTTCTTTTTTGAGGTTTTTCTGTAGTCCTCCACCACCACATTGCGGTTCACCAGGTCATTCATATCACCCAAGCCAGCCCCGTATACCAGGTAGCCCTTGGGCAGATTC
Source organism: Acidaminococcaceae bacterium (assembly GCA_024405585.1). GTDB lineage: Bacteria > Bacillota > Negativicutes > Acidaminococcales > Acidaminococcaceae > Phascolarctobacterium_B. The sequence continues at coordinate 2,063 of JAKSOM010000122.1, forward strand.
TTTTCCCCTTCTGTCACAGAAACGGATATGTCTTTGATTTCCATAAGCTGAAGCGGGGTTTCCAATCCCTTTTGCCAAAAACAGGTCTCTGCTCCCCACAATTTCCCCTGGGCATCATAGAGCATGTAGTAGATTTTTTTGTAGAGTAATCCCCCTTCAGCATCCCCATAACAGGATTCGTATTTGTCATAGAGGAAGAGGCAATCCTTTTTCTTGATTTTTACAATTCTTTTGCCGCTGTCGATATATGCCGCCTCTTTGAAGTCGGTATATTTGTTGAAACTTTCCTTGGGGGCGAATACCGCCAATTCCGGAGGCAGGGCCAGCCGTGCCCGAATCGTGCCCCAACCCTTTTGAGGGTCCAGATTTTCATTGTTGAGCTGGTCTTCCTTCGCCATATAAGCCCGGTTTTCTTCCGATACCTGATAATATTTTCCGTTCATATAAAACGCTGAGGGGGTCTTTTTGCCAAATCCACCCAGCGGTACCTGTTGGCTGCCGCCTTTGATGAAGGTGTAGTCAATTCTTTTGCCCTCAATAACTGTCAAAATTTTATCCGCCGCCGGGGTGCTGTAGCGAATGCTGTAAATTTTGCCGCCCAGGATTTGCCTGTATCTGGCGGCAGCCGATTGCTCCGCTTTGGCCACAGTACCCAACAGCAAAAACATCGCCCCTAAAGCAATAGTTTTCACACCCCTTTGTCCCTTGTTCATCTTTTCATTCCCTGCTATTTCACGATACTATGCCGATTTGACGGCTATTTGTTTTTCTTTTTTACCTTGAAATTGGCTTTCCACTTGGTCTGGCCGGCCAATTTGGCCAAAAAGCCCTGGGGGCCACCCACCAAATCATAGGCCGCCTTGCCGATGGCGTTGTGGACCTGAACCTGGCTCACCTGTTCGCTGCCGAACTTGATGGTATGTTCCGGACCGGATCTTTGGGGGTTGTAGTAAGTCCCGTCCATATAGGAACTGGTGTCATTGAGGATGTCAGTACTGCCGTCAATTGTGCCATTGGCAACGGCTTTTTTGAGGGAAAAACCAATTTCGTTATGGGTACTGGTGGATTGGCCCCTGCCCCTGCCTGTGAGGACAATCCTGCCCGTTTCCACCTCAATAAACCTGCCCACCACATTGGCAATTACAATGTGCCGTTTGTTTTCCACTTTGCCGGAAGCCACAGTATTTTCATAACCCACATGGCTTTCTTTCAC